>DATCCB010000046.1:0-31751 GCA_036511515.1 Caulobacteraceae bacterium
GACGGCGCAGCCGGCGTGGTGGAGGGGGCGCAAGGCGGCGATCGACCTGATCGAAATCCGCCCTAGTCGCTCAACAGATCCTCGATCCTGACCTTCAGCGTCTTGGCGATCTTGGCATAGGTGGCCGCAGCCAGTCCGCGCCGCCCGGTTTCCGCCTGGGCCAGCGAGGGCTGTGCGATGCCGACCGCATCTGCCAGAGCCGCTTGCGTCAGGCCCCTATGTCGCCGCCAGAACGCCAGCGGGGTAGGCGCCGCGAGATAGGCGTCGACCTCGGCGCCGGTCAGGGTCTCGGTGGCGCCCGTGGCGATGTCGCGCATCGCCTGGGCATGGTCGCGGGCATCGATCAGGTCTTCGTAATCGGCTCGCGCCAGGGTAATCGTGTCGCTATCCATGTTGGTCTTGTCTCTTGCTGTCAGTGGTAGACGCCACCCCGCGGACCGATCCTGGTGACGATAATTTCCGTGGACGTCTCCTCGAACACAGCGCGAAAATCTCCGACCCGCAGGCGGCTTGCGGTCGATCCGAGAAGACGCGGGACCTGATTGGCGTGGGCGCCGCCGCCCGCCGCATATTCCTCGATCGCCACGCGAACGCGTGCGGCGACGTTTCCGTGACGTTTGAGATCCTTGAGCGCATTGACGCTGTACCGGACCGGCTTCACGGCGCTAATTATAGCCAGCAGCTATATTGTGTCAATCAACGTCCTCAGATTTGCCGCCCGGAATTGTCGAAAGCGTTGTTTGGCGCCACTAGAGCCTGGTCGCGACGTCGCGATGGGCGGACGCCGACGCCATGACTGCCGACCCTCCGCCGCCCGCCGAGATTGTCGTCAGCGCGGCCCGGCTGCCGCCCAGTCCGGCCGATGCGGCGTTTTCGATCATCCGGCTGGCCCCTGAGACGCTGGCTGAAAACGTGCGGCTGGACGACGCGCTGGCCACCGTGCCTGGCGCCTCGCTGTTTCGGCGCACTTCAAGTCTTGGCGCCAATCCGACCACCCAGGGGATTTCACTGCGCGGCATCGCCGGCTCGGGCGCCAGCCGGGCGCTGGTCACGCTGGACGGCGTGCCTCGGAACGATCCGTTCGGCGGCTGGGTGATCTGGACGAGCTTGCCACCGGAAGATCTTTCCGGCGCGGTGATCGTGCGCGGCGCCGGGGCCGGGCCCTATGGCGCCGGCGCCCTGACCGGCGTCATCACCCTCGAGGAAGCCGCGCCGCCGCCGGGCGCCTGGTCGGTGGATGGCCAGCTGGGGCAGTTGGGCCAGGCCCGCGCCGCCGCGACCGCGAGCCTCGCGGCGGGGCCGGGGACGCTGTTTGTCGCCGGCGCGGCCGAGCACAGCGATGGCTGGATTCCGGTGTGGGCAGGGCGCGGCGCCGCCGACACCCGACTGACCCTCGACGACTACTCAGCGAGCGCCCGATTGCTGGCCGATCTGGGTCCGGCGACCGCCGCGGCGCGAATCTCGGCCTACCAGGAGGATCGCGGCGCGGGCCTGGCGGGGGCCGAGTCGCGCGCCCGGGGCGTGGGGATCAGCTTCACAGCGGCGCGCCCGCCGGAAGCGGCGAGCCTGGGTTGGCGTGCGCAAACCTGGGTGAGCCTCTCGGACCTGGCCAACAGCTCGGTGAGCGTAGCGCCCGGACGGGCTTCAACCAGCCCGGCGGACGACCAGTACCGTACTCCGGCCATCGGCTATGGGGCCAATCTGGCGGTGCGGAAGGTCACGGGCGCCGACACCTTCGAGCTCGGCCTGGACGGCCGTGGGGCCGCGGGTGAGAGTGACGAGCGCTTCAAGCCGGTCATGGGCGTGCTCACCTTCGATCGAAGCGCGGGAGGCCAGACCGCGAGCGGGGGCGCCTATGGCGAAGCGACCCAAACGGCCGGCCCGCTGCTGCTGACCGCGGGTCTGCGCCTTGATGGATGGGCCCAGTTCGACGGCCACCGGCTCGAGCGCAAACTCGCCACCGACGCGGTGACCCTGGCGCTGAAGCCCGCCGATCGCGGCGGCGTTCTGCCCAGCGCCCGCTTGGCCGCGCGGCTGGAAACTGGCCAGGGCGGGTTTCTGCGCGCGGCCGCCTACTCGGGTTTTCGGCCCCCGACCCTCAACGAACTCTACCGCCCATTCCGCGTAGGCAACGATGTGACCGAGGCCAACGCAGCGCTCACGCCAGAGCGCCTGTATGGCGTCGAGATCGGGGCGGGCAGCGACGGGCCAAAGGTCGCTTGGGATGTCACCGGTTTCTACAATCGCCTGACCAATGCGGTGACCAACGTCACCATCGCCGACGGTCCGTTTACGGACCCTGTCGAGGGTTTCATTCCGGCCGGCGGCACGCTCTTGCAGCGCCGAAACATCGGCGCGGTGAATGCCCTGGGGGTCGAAGCGGATGCGTCGGCGCGGCTTGGGACCGCGTTGACAGGCAGCGCGGCGTTCGACTGGACCCTGGCGCGCGTCGACGGCGGCGCGGCGGCGCCGGCGCTGACCGGTCTGCGACCCGCTGAAACGCCGCGCCTGGCGGCCACGGCGGGTCTGACATGGCGGGCCGCGCCCAGGATCGAGCTCATCGGTGAAATGCGGTACGAAAGCGCCCGTTTCGATGACGATCAGAATCTGCGCCGCCTGGACCCGGCGGTGAGTTTCAACGCGCGCGCTCAGCTGCGGCTGAAAGACGGAGCCATCGCGTTTGTCGCCGCCGACAATCTGTTCGACGCCGCCGTCGCCACCGGCAAGACCGCCGACGGCGTGATCAGTTACGGGCCCCCGCGCGCCGTGCGCATCGGCTTTTCAATTTCGGATCGGGAATAGGCCTTCCTTCCCCCGCAAACGGAGAAGGACAGAAATAGGGCCCTTCTCCCGCAGGGAAAAAGGGCCCTCTTTAGAAAGGTTGAAGGCTAGTGGGGCGCCACGTCCCCATCATGCTTCATCATGTGATGGTGCATCATGTGATGCTTCATCATGTGGTGGTGCATCATATGGTGATGCCTCATGTGGTGATGCCTCATGTGGTGATCCATCATGTGATGGCCGCTGTCGGCCGGATTGGCGACCGGCTCCATCGTCTGGGCGGCGAGCGTGCCGCCGATGAAGACCGCGCCGACGAGCGATGCCGCAGCCAGGGTTAGCAACTTCATGGTGTGTGTTTCCTAGGGTTGATAGCTGAGTCTGCCATGTCGCGACTCATAGCGATGTCCGCGCACGATGAAAACGTTCTTTACGCGTGGCGCCCGTGTTCACCACCCTTACCTCCAGGCATGCCGGCGACCTGATCGAGCCGGGCCCAACTGAGGCGGTAGGAACTGCGCGCCATCGGCCTTTGCGTCTTCATGACTGCTGACAAGACGCGTTCAGCGTCGTCCGCCTCGCGCCAGCAGTCGGCAACGATCGAGCGCAGGACCTTCGGTTCCGCGCCTTGCGCCAGGGCCAGGTCGATCCGCTCGGAGAAAGCCCGTTCAAGGGTTTCGCAGGCCGCGCGCACCGAAGACGCGTGGCCGGCGAAGTCTCGCAACACCGCCCGGTGAAGCCGCTCATGTCGCCACCAGCGGCTCTGGACGTCGAACTGGCCGCCGGGCGCCGGGCCCTGGTCCGGCAGGCCGCTCTCGAACAGCACCGGCTTGAACACGCTGAGGCACGGGGCCGATGACGCGGTGACCCAGTGAACGGCCCGCTCGCCGCTCAACTCACTGACCATTGAGCCGGTCGTCTGGCTGCGTCGCGCGCCGCTGGCCGCGTGCATGCAGATCGTCCGCGAGGCGTCGTCGTCGGGCCGCCACTCCCGATCGCCCGCGGCCGGCGGACCGTGGTCGCGAAGGATGGCAATCATGTCGGGCACGGTCATGGCGCCGCGTTTGGCTTCCATCAGCGACCGGGAACGCGCGCAACGGCCCGAACCGAAGGAAACGGCGTCACGGGCGGTGTCGATCAGGCGGCCGGTGAAGTCGAAACGGCCATCGGCGTCCGACCAGCCCTGGTCTTTCGCGTGGGCCGCCAGCTCGGGGCTGATCCGATCGTACTCGTCGCCGATCGTAAGGGCGTTGGAGATCGCCTCGACGCCGTGCACCTGCCTGACGGCCCACCAGCGTCCGACCGTCTCGACGATGTACGCCTCTCGCGGGTCGGCGATCAGGAAGCTGTTGTCGTAATAAAACCGGCCCAGGTGGCCGCCGTCGCCGCCCTGGCCGTGACGTTCGAGCAGCCCGACAAGGATTTCCACCGCCTCGGCGGCGCTCACCGAGCGTTCGAGGCCCAGGCGCACCAGATCCATGCCGGTCAGGGCTCGCCGACGCCCGGCCGGGAGTGTGGCGTGCACCGCCTCGTTGCCGATCGCCACGCCGTGCGCATTGACGCCCATCTCGGCGCCCCACATCCAGTAAGGGCGGCAGATCAGGCAGGCATAGGTTTGCGGCGCCTGGGGTATGGCGATGTAGGTCAGCTGCACGTTCGCGCCCGGTTCGTGGCGGCCCGCGGCAATCATCTCGACGACCTGCGCCTCATTACGTTCGCGATCGCTGTTCTTGGCGAACAGCGCCGCGCCCCTGGCCGTGGCGCTCTTCAGGGCGATCATGGTGTCGCACATCGCACTCACATCCTCATTGATCGCGGCTTGCGGCGGGGCGTCAGGATAGGTCGACCGCGCCCCGGGGAACAGCCGGCCGACCGCTCTTGACTTGGGTTTTCATCGGGACCATTCCCGACCGGCGTTGGCGTCTTTGGCGCCGCGCCCCAGCCCTTTTTTGAAACTCGCACGAAGATGCCGAGCGACAGTCCTGGTCCCCTTAGCCGGCCGCTGCGGTTGTCTCGCCGGGCTTGAGTTCTCGAGCCCGCCCGTGACGGCCGACGCGGCGTTCACGAGGCGAGTTGATGGTCTTTCTATCACCTGACCGGATGAACGCAGGGCTGCTGGCCCGTTTCGCCCGCCGCCGGTTCGCGCCCAATGGCGCGGACCTCGTCGCCCTTGCCCTGATCGCCGCCGGCGGCGTGCTCCTGGTGCATGGCGCGCAGGAGATGAACCTGCCGGTGGCCAATCTGCACACCACCCCAGTGGTCCTCGATCCGGCGCGGCTGCCGGAGTACGCGCTGCGGACGACGCTGCGGATGTTCGCGGCCATCCTCGCGTCCCTGGTCTTCACCTTCGTCGTCGCCACGGCGGCGGCCAAGAGCCGCAAAGCCGGCATGGTCATCGTGCCGATGCTAGACATCCTGCAATCGGTGCCGGTGCTGGGCTTTCTGACCTTCACCGTGACCTTTTTCATGGGCCTGTTCCCGACCAGCGAGCTGGGGGCCGAGTGCGCCGCGATCTTCGCCATCTTCACGGCCCAGGCCTGGAACATGGCCTTCAGCTTCTATCAATCGCTGCGGACGTTGCCGGCCGACCTGGACGAGGTCAGCCGCCAGTTCCAGCTGTCGTCCTGGCGGCGCTTCTGGCGGCTGGAACTGCCGTTCGCCACCCCGGCGCTGGTCTGGAACACGATGATGTCGATGTCGGGCGGCTGGTTCTTCGTCGTCGCCTCCGAAGCGATCACCGTCGGCAAGACCACGGTCACCCTGCCCGGTATCGGTTCGTGGCTGGCGCTGGCCATCGGGGCGAAGGATTTCGTCGCCGTCGCCTGGGCGGTCGGGGCCATGGCGGTGGTCATCGTGCTCTACGACCAGCTGCTGTTTCGCCCGATCGTCGCCTGGGCCGACAAGTTCCGCTTCGAACAGACCGCGTCGCAGGAACAGCCACGCTCATGGTTCTATGACATCCTGCGCCGCACCCGCCTTCTGCGGCGCCTTGGTCGCCCGTTTGCCCTGGCTCTGGCCGCCCTGCCGAGGCCGACGCTTCCCAGGCTGGTCATGCCGAGGATCGGCGGCGAGCGCACCGCCAAGGGCCTTGACGCGGCCTGGTTGGTCCTTGTCGGGCTGGCTACGCTCTGGGCGGCCTGGAGCATCGTGCGCTATGTCGCCGCCACGGTCCCGCCCCGCGAAGCGCTCGAAGCTTTTGTCCTGGGCCTCATCACGCTCGTGCGGGTCATCGTCCTGATCGCCATCGCCAGCCTGATCTGGGTGCCGCTCGGGGTCTGGATCGGCCTGCGCCCGGTCTGGGCGGAGCGCATCCAGCCCGTGGCCCAGTTCCTGGCCGCCTTCCCGGCCAATGTGCTGTTTCCCATCGCCGTGATCGCCATCGTCGCCTGGCGGCTGGACCCCAACATCTGGCTCTCGCCGCTGATGATCCTGGGCACCCAGTGGTACATCCTGTTCAACGTCGTCGCCGGCGCGGCGGCCTTGCCCACCGATCTCAAGGAGGTCTCTGGCATCTTCCATCTGCGCTCGTGGCAGCAGTGGCGGGACATGATCCTGCCCGGGATCTTTCCGTATTATGTCACCGGCGCCCTGACCGCGTCTGGCGGATCGTGGAATGCCAGCATCGTCGCCGAGGTCGCCACCTGGGGTCACACGCGGCTGGAGGCGGCCGGGCTGGGCGCCTTCATCGCCAAGGCCACGCAAGCTGGCGACTACCCTCGCGTGGCGCTGGGGGTGGGCGTGATGAGTCTGTTCGTCATTCTTCTCAATCGCGCGCTGTGGCGGCCCATGTATGGTTACGCCGAACGCCGCTTCCGGCTCGAATAGGCGAGGGGACGCACGCCATGTCGATGACGCTCGAAAAACCCGCCGCTGTCGACGCGCCCCTGGTCGAGGTCAGGGGGCTGAAACACGTCTATGGCAAAGGGGGCGGCGGCTCGCTGCTGGTGCTGGACGATGTCAACCTTACCCTTCGCGCGGGGGAGATCGTCGGCCTGCTCGGCCGCTCCGGCTCTGGCAAGTCGACACTGCTTCGCTCGATCGCCAGGCTGATCACGCCGACCGCCGGAACCGTCACCGTGCGCGATGTGCCCGGCGACGACACCGCGCACGGCGTCTCGATGGTCTTCCAGAGCTTCGCCCTGTTCCCCTGGCTGACCGTGCAGAAGAACGTCGAGCTGGGCCTTGAAGCGCAGGGGATCTCCGCCGAGACCCGGCGCAAGCGGACCTTGGCGGCCATCGACCTGATCGGCCTGGACGGCTTCGAGAACGCCTATCCCAAGGAGCTTTCGGGCGGCATGCGCCAGCGCGTGGGCCTGGCCAGGGCGCTGGTCGTCCAGCCGACCGTGCTCTTGATGGACGAGCCGTTCTCGGCCCTTGACGTGCTGACCGCCGAAACGCTGCGCACGGACCTGCTGGATCTGTGGTCGGAGGGCACGATGCCGATCCGCGCCATGCTGATGGTCACCCACAACATCGAGGAAGCGGTGCTGATGTGCGACCGCATCCTGGTTTTTTCCTCCAACCCCGGGCGGGTGATCGCCGAGATCAAGGTCGACTTGCCGCAACCGCGGCGCCGTCTAGATCCGGCCTTCCGCGCGCTCGTCGACGACATCTACGCCCGCATGACCGCCCGGCGGAGCGACGCGCCGGCCCGCGACGGGGTGTTTCCCGGCATGGGGCTCGGCCTGGCGCTGACCCACGTCTCGACGAACACTCTGTCCGGCATGATCGAGGCCCTGGCCGCTTCGCCCAACAACGGCAAGGCCGAGCTGGCCAACCTGGCCCACGAACTGCAGATGCGGGCCAATGAATTGCTGCCGATCGCCGAGACCCTGCAGTTGATGCGATTCGCCGAAATCGAGGGACGCACCATCCGCCTGACTCCCGCGGCCAAGCGCTATGCGGTGGCGGCGGTCGACGCGCGCAAGCAGATGTTCGCCCAGCACCTCTTGGCCTACGTGCCGCTCGCCGGCCATATCCGCCAGGTTCTCGACGCGCGCGCCTCCCATCAGGCGCCGGCGACGCGGTTCCGCGACGAGCTGGAAGACTTCATGTCCGAGCCCTACGCGGAGGAGACCATGCACGCCATCGTCTCCTGGGGCCGGTTCGCCGAGATCTTCGCCTTCGACGAGGACGACGATCGATTCAGCCTCGACGATCCGGTCTAGGGCCGCCGTGACCCGGGTCATTCTCACCCGCCACGGCGAGGTCGAAGGCATCGATCCGCCGCGTTTTCGCGGCCGCATGGAGTTGGCGCTGACGGACACGGGCCGAAAGCAGGTTGCGATTACCGCCAGGGCGATTGCCGCGCGCTGGAAGCCTTCAACGGTCTATTGCAGCCCGATGGGGCGCTGCCGCGAGACGGCTGCGGCGATCGCGGCCGCCTGCGCGCTGGGGCCAGCCGAGGTGCTAGATGGGCTTAACGACTTCGACTACGGCGACTGCCAATGGAAGACCCACGACGAGGTCCGTGCAGAAGCTCCCGCCTTCTTCGACCTCTGGCGACGCGCGCCGCAGCTTGTCCGCTTTCCCGGCGGCGAGTCGCTGCAGGATGTCGTCGCCCGCGCCAGCGACGCGCTTCGCATGGTGGTTGAGCGCCATCGCGAGGACACGGTGGTGATGGTCGGCCACGACAGTGTCAATCGCGCCCTTCTGCTGCAGCTCATCGACCAGCCTCTGAGCGCCTTTTCACGCATCGTCCAGGACCCCTGCGGGATCAATGAGCTCGAGATCGTGGGCGCCGCCATTCACGCCCGAACCCTCAATGAAACCGGCCACCTGTTCGCGGGGATCGAAGACTCGCCTTAAGCGTTGCGGTCGGCAGGCTCGAGGGGAAATGGATGACCGACGCCGCGCCCGCGGACGAGCACGACGATCCAAAGGATGTGAAGCAGCCGGTCAGACCCAGGCTTCTGCAAATCCTGGGACCGGGGCTGATCACGGGCGCTTCCGACGACGATCCCAGCGGCATCGCCACCTATTCACAGGCCGGCGCGCAGTTCGGCTACGATCTCGCCTGGACGCTGCTCTTCGCCTGGCCGTTCATGTGCGCCATCCAGGAGATCAGCGCCCGAATCGGCCGGGTCACCGGTCGTGGCATCGCCGGCAATCTTCGAAAACACTACCCGGTCCCCGTCGTGGCCAGCCTGGTCGGGCTCCTGGTCATCGCCAACACCATCAATCTAGGCGCGGACATGGGGGCCATGGGCGCGGCGCTGAACCTTGTCATCGGCGGACCGACCCTCGTGTGGGTGGCGCTGTTCGGGGTGGTCTCGGTCCTGCTCGAGGTCTTCATTCGCTACGCCCGCTACGTTCGCGTGCTCAAGTGGCTGACGCTGTCGCTGTTCGCCTATGTCGGCGTCGCCTTTGTCGTTCACATTCCGTGGGCCGATGTCGTCCGCAACACCCTGATCCCGCACATTTCGCTCAAGCCTGGATACCTGACGGTGGTGGTGGCGATCCTGGGCACCACCATCAGCCCCTATCTGTTCTTCTGGCAGGCCGAGGAAGAGGTCGAGGAGGTCAAGGAGCGGGACAACGCAAGGCCACTTGAGCGGGCGCCCGAGCAGGCGCCGTCCGAGTTCCGGCGCATCCGCATCGACACCTACCTCGGCATGGCGTTTTCCGAGATCGTGGCGTTGTTCATCCTATTGACCACCGCCGCGACGCTGCACGCCCACGGGGTCAACAATATCCAGACGTCTTCACAGGCGGCCCTGGCGCTCAAGCCGATCGCCGGCCAGTTCGTGTTCCTGATCTTCGCGCTCGGGATCATCGGCACGGGCCTGCTCGCCCTGCCGGTGCTGGCCGGTTCCGCGGCCTTCGCCCTTGGCGAGGCCATGGGCTGGCATGTCGGACTGGCGCGAAAAGTCGGAAGGGCCCCGGCGTTCTATGGGGCCATCGCGGTGGCCTTCGTCATCGGGGGGCTTTTGAACTTCGTCCACATCGACCCGATCAAGGCGCTGTTCTGGAGCGCGGTGATCAACGGCGTGGCGGCGGTGCCGATCATGGCCATGATGATGCATCTTTCCAGTCACCGCGCGGCGATGGGTGAATTCAAACTTCACTTCGGACTGAAGGTCGTCGGCTGGCTGGCTACCCTGGTCATGGCCGCCGCGGCGGTGGGCATGTTCGCCACCTGGGGATCGTAAGCGGGCTAGCCCGCCGGGCTGGTCGCCACTTTCAGATAGGCGATCAGGTCGCTGCGATCCTTGGGGTTTTCCATGCCGATGTAAGTCATCTTGGTCATGGGGATCACGCCCCGCGGATTGGCGATCCATTTGTCGAGATGGGCGGCGTCCCAGGTGAATCCCGCGGCCTTGAGCCCATCGGAGTAGGCGAAACCAGGCTTGCTCCCAGCCTTGCGTCCAAACACGCCGAACAGATTGGGTCCGGTCATGTCCGCTCCGCCGGAAACCGTGGTGTGGCAGGATTTGCACAGGGCGAACTTCGCCTGGCCGTTGTCGAGGTCGGCGGTCTGGTAGGCTGAGGGAAGCGATGCGAGAACCGCTTTCTTCCGCGCATCGGTCATCGGCGCCGCCGGCGCGGGTGTCGGGGCCGACGCGGGCTCGGCCGGGACCACCGGCTGATCATTGGCGGCCGGGGCCGGCTTGCCGCAGGCCGACAGCAGAGCCGCACAAGCAACAGCCGCCCTCGCCAACATCCGCGCGCGCATACGAATCTCCGACCTGATCTTGCTGTGCAAGGCTAACGCCGCGTGCGTTCGGCGCAACCGCTCCGCAGAGATTGCCTCCAGGACCCTTTCCCTCTATTCCGACAAGTAGGAAATCTGGGAATTCCGAAAAAAGATGGAATTGGCTCGCCTGAGCGCGAAGGGACAAATGACCCTGCCCCGCAGGGTGCGACAAGCGGCCCATCTGGCCGCCGGCGACGTGGTCACCGTGGTTGTGGAAGGCGAGCGGATCATAATTCGAAAGCTGTCGGCCGCCGACGACGTCTATTTGCGCGGCGTGCAGGAATCCCTGGCTGAATGGAACAGCGCCGAGGACGATGATGCCTGGCGCGATCTTTGAGCCGTACGATGTCGTCGTCGTACCGTTTCCGTTCACGGACAAACCGGTCGTTAAACGCCGGCCAGCTCTTGTCCTTTCGACCCAAGCCTTCAGCAAGCGCCACGATCAGCTGACATTGGCGATGATCACCACCGCGGCGCAGGCCGACTGGCCAAGCGACATCGTGCTTCGCGATTGGCGAACGGCAGGGCTCGCGACGGCTTGCCGTCTGCGGTTCAAACTGTTCACCCTCGAAAGGCGACTTGTGTTGCGCCGGGTCGGTGCGCTGGCGCAAATTGATCGTAGAGCTGTCTCACGCGCTCTGCCTGGAATCATCGCCCTTTCATGAAGCGGTGCGGATCCCGGGACGCTCGATACCAAATCAGTACAGCCCCTAGTCGCGTCCCTCGGGCTTCGCGCGTAATGATTTGGTGGCGCCGCGACGCGCCTTGGCCGCGAGGCGGCGTTCCGTGACCGCCCTTGGCGGGCGGGTGCGGCGGCGCTTGACCGGCGCCACGGCGGCTTTTCGGATCAGGCCGACCAAGCGCTCGACCGCGTCGGCGCGATTGCGGTCCTGGCTGCGAAAGCGGCTGGCGGTGATCACGATCTCGCCGTCCAAAGTCAGGCGCGAACCTGCCAACTTCTGCAGGCGCGCGCTGACCGCGTCGTTCAGCGAGGCCGAACGGCGCGCATCGAAGCGAAGCTGAACGGCGCTGGAAACCTTATTGACGTTCTGTCCGCCGGGCCCCGAAGCGCGGATGAACGTGACCGACAGTTCGGCGTCGTCGATAGAGATGTCGTCAGTCACGGCGATCATCGCGCCGGCTTCAGAGCGAGGGTGACGGCCTGGTCGAGCGCCTGCAGGAACCGCGACCTGTCCTTTCGCTCGAACGGCGCGGGGCCGCCGGTGATGGCGCCTGTGGAGCGGATCTGTTCTGCAATGGCTCGGTGGGCCACGGCTGCGCCGATGGAGTCCGCTGTGAACGCTCGCCCATTGGGCGCGATCGCCGCCGCGCCGGCGGCCAATGCTCGTTGCGCAAGGGGAATGTCGCTGGTGATGACGACGTCCCCTGGCCGCAGCGCCGCGGCGATCCAGTCGTCGGCGACATCGGGACCCGCCTCCACCGTCACCCGCGCGATCAGCGGGCTGGCCGGAACGAAAATGAAGGCGTTGGCGACCACGTGGGTCTTGAGGCCATATCGCGCGGCGACGCGATAGACCTCGTCCTTCACCGGACAGGCATCGGCGTCGATGAAGATTTCAATCGCCCTTGCCATTGGCCCGGCGCCCGTCCTGTGGTCCCATTGCACTGTGACACTCGAGAGTAGGATAGGCGCGGCGATGAACCAATCGGACTATCTCAAAGAGGACGCTGTCGGCCTCGCCGCCCTGATCGCCGCCCGCGAGGTCAGCGCGCGGGAGGTCCTCGACGCAGCCCTGACCCGCGCGGAGGCGGTGAACTCAAAGTTAAACGCAATCACCCTCTTTCTGGCAGACGAGGCGCGAACGGCGGCGAGCGACACGTCGACCGCAGGTCCGCTGGCGGGCGTCCCGTTCCTGATCAAGGATCTCGGCGCCCAGGTGAAGGGAACCGCGGCCACGTCCGGATCGCGTCTCTTTCAACAAGCCGTCGCCGGCGAAGACAGCGCCATCGTCGCCGCCTACCGCCGCGCCGGCCTCAACATATTCGGCAAGACCAACACCCCCGAGTTCGGGCTCGAACCGGTGACAGAGCCCAGATTGTTTGGCCCGACCCGCAATCCCTGGGACCTCGCGCGCACGCCAGGCGGCTCGTCGGGCGGATCGGCCGCCGCGGTGGCCGGCGGCATCGTTCCCGGCGCGCACGCCAGCGACGGCGGCGGCTCGATCCGCATTCCGGCTTCCTGCTGTGGCCTGTTCGGCCTCAAGCCGTCGCGCGGCAGAGTCTCTTTCGCTCCGGGGGACGAGGGCTGGGGCGGGTTTTCCATTCACCATGCCGTCACCCGTTCGGTGCGCGACAGCGCCGCCCTGCTGGACGCTGTCTCGTCCCCCGTTCCCGGCGATCCCTATTGGCTGGAGCCACCACAGCGTCCTTTCGCCGATGAGGTGCGTCGCGAACCCGGGGCCCTGCGAATCGCCTTCACCACCGCCGCCCTGGCCGCCGAACGGATCGACGCCGAATGCGAGGCGGCGGTGCAGGACTCGGCGCGCCTTTGCCAGTCGCTCGGCCATCACGTCGAGGAAGCCAATCTGCCCGGAGATTTCGCCAGGCTGGGCGCCGATGTCGGGGCGGTGATCGCCGCCGGCGTGGCGGCCATGCTGGATGCGGAGGCGGACCGGCGGGGCCGCCCGATCGGCGAGGAGGAGATCGAGGACCTCAGCTGGGGCATGTACCAGCGCGGACGGGCGGCTTCCGGACCTGCCTATGTCCGCGCGCTGCAGGGCGCCCACGCCTTTGGCCGCGTGGTCGCCGGGTTTTTTGACCGGTATGATGTGCTGCTGCTCTCGACCATGGGGAGCCCGCCGATCCCGATCGGGGCCCTGCGCGGCGATCCGCCCGACCTCAGGGGCTACGCGGCGCGCCTGTTCGCGTTCATGCCCAACACCCAGGCTTTCAACGTCACCGGCCAGCCGGCGATGAGCGTGCCGCTGGCGCAAAGCCGCGCCGGCCTGCCCACCGGCTTGCAGTTCGTCGGCAAGCCCGGGCAAGAAGCGCTGCTATTTCGCCTGGCCGGCCAGCTCGAACAGGCGCAGCCCTGGGCCGGCCGCCGGGCGGCGATCGCGTGAGTGATCAGCAAGGACCGACCACGACGGCGGCGGCCGATCTCGAAGCGGAGGTATCAAAGGCGCTTGCCGCCTGTTTCGCCGCCGCCCGCCGGTTTGAGACGCCCTACCGCCACTGGACCGTGGCGCAGGTTTTTCCCGCGCGGATCGCCGGATGGCTCGAGGACTTGCCGTTCGCCGCCCCCGATCTTGGCGGCGTCTCGGGCAAGCGCGAGCTGCACAACGACGCGCGCCACTATTTCGATGCCGCCAACAACACCCGGTTCGCCGCCTGCGGCGCCGTCGCGCGCGCATTCCAATCGGCTCCAGTGGTGGCCGCCATCGGGGCCCTGACCGGCGCGGACCTCAGGGGGACCTGCGTGCGCCTCGAATACGCGCAGGACACCGACGGTTTCTGGCTCGAGCCCCACACCGATCTGGGCGTCAAGCGGTTCACCATGCTGATTTATCTCGGGCCGACCGACGGCCAGGAGGACCTGGGCACTGATGTCTACAGGGCGAAAGACGCCTGGGCCAAACAGATCCCCTTCACGGCCAACACCGCCCTGATCTTCGTGCCCGCCGACAATACCTGGCATGGCCTGGCCCCGCGCAGGATTACCGGCGTGCGGCGAAGCGTGATCATGAACTACGTCACCGACGGCTGGCGCGCCCGCGAACAACTCGCCTATCCAAAGACCCCCGTGGTCTAGCTGCCCTCGCAGGGTCCAACCATCGCGTCTAGGTCGCCTGGTCGGCGCCGAACACGCCGCGGTCACGCAACAGCGCCCTCACCGCCTCGGCGGCGACCTGCGTTGAATCGACCGGATGCGCCGCCAGGGGAGGCGAGGGATCGCCGGTGAACCTGCGCAAGCTGCCCTGGGCTACGAGGCGGTCCAGGAACGCCTCGTGGCGGCGCGAGCCGATGTCGAAGACCTCGACCGGGTGGCCGGTGGCCAGCGCCTCGGAGATCATCGACACGCTCTCGCCGGTGACCACCAGCCTGTCGGAAAGCGCGAGAATGCCGCGATAGGGGTTGTCGCCGGCCAGGTCCCACAGGAACACGCGCCGGTCGCCGCCAAAGGCCTCGTCCAGCAGGGCTCGCACGCGGGCCGGCGTGCGACGGGACGGCGTGATCGCCAGCCCCACTCCGCCCTCGTCGCGCAGCCGGCGGAGCCCCGCGATCAGGCGCAGCGCCTGGGCCTCGCCGAACGGGTGGCGCCGCGTCGGCCCGCCGATCAACACCCCGGCGAGGGGACGGCCAAGGCCCTTGAAGCGCGCGCGCCAGGCGTCCGCCGCCGCGATCAGGTTCTCCGCCGTCAGGTCATGCGGCGCGGTCGGCGTCTTGATCACGTTGGCAGCGGCCGGGGTCGGATCGTGCTCGGTGGCCACGATCAGGTCGAAGGCGGCCCTGGACGAGCGCGGGTCCTGGATCTGCACGATCAGCGTGCGCCCGCCGCTGGCCTTGCCGATGGTGATCACAACCGCCGCCGATCGGCGCCCGCAGCCGACCACCAGATCAGGCCAAGGCGGCCCGAGAGGGTCGCTCGCCGCGTTCAGCCCGTCCAGCGCGCGGGGCGCCATAGCCGCTGGAAACCAGCTCCACGGCGCCCGCAGCGCCACGACCTTCTCGACCACCACATCGGCGACCGCCTGCGCCAGCCCCCGCGCCTGGGTGCGCATGCCCGCTTCGCCGGTGGTTACGGCCCAGGCGGTGATGGGATGATGGGCGCCGCTGCAGACGACATCTTCCGCCTCACCCGAGGAGCTCACGGATACCGCCGCGCGGTGTGCAACACGCGCAAGACGTCCACGAATGCCTCTCCAACCTGATAGACGATCAGATAGTTGGGTGTGACAAGCGCTTCGCGTGTGCCGGCGACCCTTCCGGGGCGGTATAGATATGGTCGCTCCGCGAACTGTTCCGCCGTCGCAGCCACATCGGCCCGCAAGCGATCGGCAGCGCCCGGATCGCGCTCCTCAATGTAGTCGACGATATCGCTCAGGTCGCCGACCGCTTCCTCACTCCACCGCAGGGCCGGCACGGGCCGTTCTCTTGGCGGCGAGTTCAGCTTCAACACGCGCCATGGCCTCACCATGGGAAATGCGCGGCTCGGCGCTGGTCATCGCCTCCCGCACCTTACCGCGGAACCAGCGATCATAGCTCTTGGCTTCTTCGTCGGTTTCAAACTCCGAAACCAGGGGATCGAGCTTGACGGTCATGGCATTCCCTGAGGCAGGCGGGCCGACAGATATGGCATGAAAAGACGCCCATTCACATCCCGGCGCCGGCTGCAGGATTCGAACCCGCGACCTTCGCTTTACAAAAGCGCTGCTCTACCAACTGAGCTAAGCCGGCGTAGGCGTAGATTATGCCGCAAGGCGAAGGCCGGCGGCAATGGGCGCAGGCTCGCCGCGGCTTTTGATTCCGGCCGTCCATCCCCTATACGAGCCGCTCTTCAACCGCCCGCAAAGCGCCATGTCCCGTATCCTGATCACCTCCGCCCTGCCGTATATCAACGGCGTCAAGCACCTGGGCAACCTGGCCGGCTCGATGCTGCCGGCGGACATCTACGCGCGGTTTCAGCGAGCGCGCGGCCACGAAGTGCTGGCCATCTGCGCCACGGACGAGCATGGCACGCCGGCCGAACTGGCCGCCGCGGCGGCTCACGAGGATGTCGGGGCCTATTGCGAGGCGGTGCATGGCAAGCAGCAGGCGCTGGGCGAAAAGTTCGGCCTGGCGTGGGACTGGTTCGGCCGATCCTCTTCGCCGCAAAACGCGCAGCTGACCCAGCATTTCGCCGATGTGCTGGAAGACAACGACCTGATCGAGGAGCGCACCGACAAGCTGGTGTTTTCCATCGACGACAACCGCTTCCTGCCCGACCGCTATATCGAGGGGACATGCCCGATCTGCGGTCACCGGCCGGCGCGCGGCGACCAGTGCGACAACTGCAGTTCGCTCCTGGAGCCGACCGAGCTGATCGACGCCTATTCGGTGATCTCAGGATCGCGCAATCTCGAGGTCCGCGAGACGCGCCATCTCTATCTGCTGCAGTCGAAGATGCAGGGGGCGATCCGCCAGTGGGTGGATTCGCGGGAGGGCTGGCCGGCTCTGGCCCGCTCGATCGCCTACAAACACCTCGACGAGGGCCTGATCGATCGCGGCATCACCCGCGACCTCGCCTGGGGCGTGCCGGTGCTGCGTGGAGGCCAGCGGCGGCCGGGCTTCGAGAACAAGGTCTTCTACGTGTGGTTCGATGCGCCGATCGAATACATCGCAGCCACCCAGGAATGGGCCGACGGGACCGGCGGGGACTGGAAGGGCTGGTGGCGCAAGGACGCCGGCGCCGATGACGTGCGCTACGTGCAGTTCATGGGCAAGGACAACGTCGCCTTTCACACCGTCAGCTTTCCGGCCACGATCCTGGGTTCCGGCGAACCGTGGAAGAGCGTCGACACCCTCAAGGCCTTCAACTGGCTGAACTGGTACGGCCAGCCGTTTTCCACGTCGAAAAAGCGCGGCGTGTTCATGGACGCGGCCCTCGAGATGCTGCCGGCCGACTGCTGGCGCTGGTACCTCACCGCCCATTCGCCCGAACACTCCGACAGCGCCTTTACGTGGGACCAGCTGGCCTCCGCGGTGAACCGCGATCTGGCGGACGTTCTGGGCAACTTCGTCAACCGAATCGCCAAGTTCTGCGAGACCCGGATGGGGGGCGTGGTTCCCGCCCGCGGCGCGCCTGGCGAGATCGAACAGCGCCTTTACGCCGATGTCACCGCGCGCTTGGGCGACCTCACCGCCCAGTACGAGGCCATCGAGGTGCGCAAGACCGCCCAGGCGTTGCGGGCGCTATGGGCGGTGGGCAACGAGTACCTTCAGGAAGCGGCGCCATGGGCCGCGATCAAGACGGACGCGCCGCGCGCCGCGGTCGTGGTGCGCACCGCCCTCAACCTCGCCGCCCTCATCGCCCGGGTGTCGGCGCCTGTGCTCCCGTTTACCGCGCAAAAGATCGCCGAGGCGCTGGGCGAGGCATGGCCGCTCGCCTGGCCCTCGGCCGATGCTCGCGCCGAACTCACCCGGCTCGAGGTGGGAAGGAAGATTTCCGCGCCTGAAATCCTCTTCCGCAAAATCGAGGAGGCCGACATCGCCGCCTGGAGCGAACGATTCGGCGCCGGCGCCTAGCGGTGACGCATATCGCCGATCACCTGGTGCGCGCCCTGCCAGATCATGTGACCGGCGACGTAGAAGACGATCGCCAGGCCCAGGTATCCCAGCCAGGGAACGCGGTGAATAATTCTGGCGATCCACGCGGCCGCAAACCCGGTCAGGGTGATCGATAGCGCCAAGCCGAAGACCAGCACCTGGGGATGGGCCCGCGCCGCGCCGGCGACGGCCAGGACGTTGTCCAGCGACATGGTCAGATCGGCGAACAGGATCTGGATCATCGCCCCCAGCAGGGTCTTCGCGTGGCCGGGACTGGGCAGGGATGCGTCCTCCAGCGCGGCCTCGCCGACGGCCTCCTGCGTACGCCCACGGGCCACGAGGTCGCGCCACATCCGCCAGCACACCCAGAGCAACAGGACGCCGCCGGCCAGCAAGAGGCCGACCAGCTTCAACAGCTGGACCGCGATCAGGGCGAAGCCGATCAGCATGACCACCGCCAGCCCCAGGCCCAGGATGATCGCCCGACGGCGCTTGTCTCTGGGCAGTCCCGCCGCGGCCAGGCCAACCGCCACCGCATTGTCGCCGGCCAGGGTCAGGTCGATCATCACCACCTGGAAGAAGGTGGCGATCGCCCCCCCGGTCATGGCGGCCATCCCCCCGATCATCTCGTCGACCTCGCCAGTTCATAAAACGCCACGGCGGCGGCGGCGGACACGTTGAGGCTATCGAACCCACCGCGCATCGGGATTCTGGTCATCGCGTCGCAGTGTTCGCGGACAAGGCGGCGGAGCCCCTCGCCCTCGGACCCCAGCACCAGCACCGTTGGCGCCGCGTCGAGCGTTTCGTCCAGGGCCAGCGGCGCGTCGGCCTCCAGCCCGATCGCGCGCCAGCCCATCGCCTCCAGGCGCTCAAGGGCGCGGGATAGATTGACCTCCCGGGCGTGGGGGATCTTGTCGACCGCGCCAGCGGCGGCCTTGGCCAGGGCGCCGGCAAGCGGCGGCGCGTGCCGATCCTGCAGGATCAGGCCCCGCGCGCCAAAGGCCGCGGCCGAGCGGAAGATGGCCCCGACGTTCTGCGGATCGGTGATCTGGTCGAGCATGACCAAAAAGCCGTGCGCCGGCTCGGCGAGGTCCGCCAAGGCCGTCGGCGCGATTGGCGCCGCGCGCAGGGCCACGCCCTGGTGAACCGCTCCCCCGGGCAGGTTCTGGGAGATGGCCGCTGCGGGCAAGGTCTCCAGATCGGCCAGGACGCCCAACCGCGCCTCCAGGCGGCGCGCGCGCTCCGGACTGGCCAGCAGTCGCCACGCCGGGCCGCGCGTGGGGTTTTCCAGCGCGGCGACGACAGTGTGCCACCCCCAAAGCCACTCATGGCCGGCGCCGTCGCCCGGCCTTGGATCGGGGGGGGCAGGCCTTCGCCGCGCGCGGGCGCGGTCGTTGCCTTGGCGGTACGGGGTCACTATAAGGCGCGCTCCGATTTGGGCCGGTGCGGCCCCTGTCCGGGCCGCTGTTAACATGGGTTGGAGAACAAATCGGAGGGCTTTTCGGCACCGACGCGCGTCAAGGGGGAATGTCCCGAGCGGCAAAGGGGGCGGACTGTAAATCCGCTGGCGTACGCCTTCGCAGGTTCGAGTCCTGCTTCCCCCACCACGCGCCCGTCGGCGATGGTCGGTCAGTCGATCTTAGGCTCTGGCGCGCGGGTATAGCACAATGGTAGTGCAGCAGCCTTCCAAGCTGAGAATGCGGGTTCGATTCCCGCTACCCGCTCCAGAGCCCCCCGCGACAATGACCGCGAATTAACCTGTCGGGTCGCCCGGCGTGCGCTAGCCTCCGCCGGGCTGAGGTCTTTTGAGGAGCGATGGCGATGCGAGGCTTGACCCTGATTGGCTTGACGGCGGCCCTTGCGACCGCGAGCACCGCGACGGCGGCGCCGGCCGTCGATATCCGCCACGCGGTGGCGAGGGTGATCATCATTCCAGAGGCCAGGGCCGATATCGTCGCCACCGTGGTCAGGACCAACAGCCGCCTGCCGCTACGCATCTACCGCTCGGGAGACGATGTGATCGTCGACGGCGGCCTTGGCCTGCGCGCGCAGGGTTGCCACTCGGTGTTCGGCAAGCCCGCGGTGGGGATATGGGGCCTGGGAAGCGTCGGCTATGACGACATGCCGCAGTTGGTGATTCGAACACCGATGGATGTCAGGGTCAGCGCGGGCGAGGCGGTCTTTGGATCGGTCGGCCGCAGCGCCAGCCTCGAACTGGACAACAGCGGCTGCGGTGACTGGACGCTGGCTAATGTCGCCGGGCCGATGCGCCTGCGGCTTTCGGGGTCCGGTGACGCCCATGCGGGTTCGGCTGGATCGGCCGACCTGCGGATCTCGGGCTCAGGCGACATCACCACCCGCGACATCCGCGGCGGCCTGGAAACCTCGACCTCCGGCTCGGGCGACATCGACGCGGCGTCCATCAACGGTCCGTTCCACGTCCACGTGGCGGGGTCTGGCGATGTCCGCGCCCACCGTGGACAAGCCAGCGACATGCAAGTCTCGATCTCGGGCTCGGGCGATGTCAGTTTCGGCGGCGTGGCCCAGAGCCTCGATGCCTCGGTGGCCGGTTCGGGCGATGTCAGCGTCGCCCGGGTCACCGGCTTGGTGGCCAAGCATCTCGCCGGCTCCGGCGACGTGCGGATAGGGGACTAAAGCCCCGCGGGCGAGCCGGCGCCGCGCTTCAAGATGAAATAGTCTGCCGGTCGGCGCTCTGGCGGGTTAGCTTGGCCTGGCCCTCCGCGGACTGACGGGAGACTGCCATGCCGTTGTCGCCGACCCAGGTCGCCATTGGCCTTGTCCTTGCCGCCGCCGGGTCCGCGCAAGCCGCGCCGACGGTGGAAATCCGCCACGCGGTGGCCAGGGTGGTGGTGATACCCGGGATCCGTTCTGGGATCAGCGTCGCCTTTCTCAAGACCAGCAAACGCCTGCCGCTGCGTGTCATCAGGGTGGGCCGCCGGCTGGTGATCGAGGGCGACACCGGCCACCGCATCGGAGCCTGCCGCACGGTTCTCGGCCAGCCGGCCGTCAGCGTGCGCGGGCGCGGCGAGATCGCTTGGCGCGACATGCCCCAAATCGTCATCTACACGCCAATGGACGCCAGGGTTTCTGTCGGCGAGGCGGTCTTCGGCTCGATCGGCCGCAGTGACAGCCTGGCCTTCTCGAACAGCGGTTGCGGCGACTGGACGATCGCCAACGTCAGGGGCCATTTGCGCCTGAGCCAGGCCGGCGCGGGCGACACGCGAACCGGCGCCGCCGGATCGGCGGACCTCAGCGTGGCGGGCTCTGGCGTCGTGGAAACCCGCGCGATTCGCGACGGGCTGGAAGCGGTCTCGTCCGGCGCCGGCGACATCGCCGCCGAACAGGTGTCGGGCCCGCTCAATGTTCGCATCGCCGGTTCGGGCGACATTCGCGCGCCGACGGGCCAGGTCACCCGGATGACCGCTGACGTCGCTGGATCGGGGGACGTGCGCTTCGGCGGGGTCGCCCAAAGCCTGAACGCCTCCGTCGCGGGTACGGGCGGGGTAATCGTCGCCCAGGTGACCGGACCGGTCCGTAAGCGTGTGTTCGGCTCGGGTGGCGTGCGCGTCGGCCGATGAAATCCCTGTGAATGCCGGGAGACATCCGCGGCGGGATCATTTGCCCCGCCAATGGCGCGGGCGCTTCAGTTAGATCGACGAAACGCACTATCCTGAGCTCGCCGGCTTTGACCTCCAGCGCATCTACGAGGGAAAGATGGGGCCGGGCGGCCTGTTTCTCGCCGCCCGGATGCTGCGAGAAGTCGCCGCCGCGCCGACCATGCGCATCATGGACCTGGGTTGTGGCCGCGGCGCGACCTCGGTTTTTCTCGCCGAGCGGCTCGACGCGACAATCCATTCGGTCGACCTGTGGAACAGCGCCGAAGAGCGCCTGGCGCTGATCGAACGCCATGGCCTGCAAGATCGCATCACGCCGCTGCAACTGGACGTAACCCGCCGCCTTCCGTTCGCGGCCGGCTATTTCGATCTGATCTTCTGCATGGATGCGTTCCACTATTTTGGCGCCCGGCGCGGGGTTCTCGCCCGGCTGGCCGGCCATCTGAAACCAGGCGGCCAACTCGTGGTGGGCAATCCATGTTTCGACCGCGAGCTGAAAGGCGCCCCGCCGGCCGCCTATGTCGAGCCATGGGCCAGCGAGTTTTCGAAGTACCATTCGCCGGCGTGGTGGGGCCGGCGGTTGCGAGGGACTGGCCTCTTTGCAGACGTGCGCGTGCAAGAGGCTGAAGACGGCAAGGCTCTGTGGGACGACGATCTGCTCTATGACCTCGAGCACGACGCGCAACCGCGCGACCTCGCGGCGGACGCCGAGCAAATCCTGCTTGGCCGTGAACAGCGGGCCTATCCGTGCCTGACCCACTTGGTGCTCGCGGCGACAACAACGTACCCGCAAACCCCAGATTGAAGCCCCATTTCGACGGGAACCGGGTCCGGGGGCGCGACCGTTGACGCGGGGAGGCTTCGCGGGTATCAACCGCGCTCGTTTTTAGGCCCCTGTTCGTGTCTGCCGGGCCCGATGAACCGGACGTCCCGTCCCTGGACGACCTGACGCGCCGAAGCGGCCATCGCTCCGGCGCCGTTTGGTGTTTATCGGCTAGGCTGCTCGGAGAGCGGCTTTCCTTAGATCCCTTGGTAGTGAAGATCGTATGCCGACGTTCAATCAGCTGGTCCGGATTCCGCGCGTAAAGAGGGCGCCCCGTAACCGGGTGCCGGCCCTGAAGGGCTCGCCTCAGCGACGCGGCGTGTGCACCCGTGTCTATACGGTTACGCCACGCAAGCCCAATTCCGCCTTGCGCAAGGTGGCCAAGGTTCGCCTCACCTCGGGTATCGAGGCGGTGTGCTACATCCCAGGCGAAGGCCACAATCTGCAGGAGCATTCCGTGGTCTTGGTTCGGGGGGGCCGGGTTAAGGACCTTCCCGGAGTCCGCTACCACATTCTGCGGGGCGTCCTCGACACCCAGGGCGTCAAGGACCGCAAGCAGCGCCGCTCGCTCTACGGCGCCAAGCGCCCGAAATAAGGAACCAAAGATGTCCCGCCGCCGCCGCGCCGAGAAGCGCGATGTCCTGCCAGACCCAAAGTATGGCGATCTGGTGCTCACCAAATTCATGAATTACGTGATGTACGAAGGCAAAAAGGCCGTCGCCGAGAACATCATCTACGGCGCATTCGACATCATGGAAGCCAAGCGGCGCGACATCGGTCCGCTGGAAGCTTTTCACTCCGCGCTGGACAACGTTTCACCCTCGGTCGAGGTGAAATCGCGCCGGGTCGGCGGGGCCACCTATCAGGTGCCGGTGGAAGTGGCGCCAGGCCGCCGTCGGGCCCTCGCCATCCGCTGGCTGGTCACCGCGGCGCGCAAGCGCGGCGAGAACACCATGACCGAAAAGCTGGCCGGCGAGCTGCTCGACGCCTCCAACAACCGCGGCTCCGCGGTGAAGAAGCGCGAGGACACCCACAAGATGGCCGAGGCCAACCGCGCCTTCTCGCATTACCGCTGGTAGCGCCCATATAAAAGCCTCGCTTAAGTCACACCCTTTGAACGCGCGGGCGGTTTGAGCTAAACCGCCCGCGCCGTTCGTTCACCTTCGCAAAACGAAACGACGCTTCTTTCGCAAGATCGCCCCATGCCCCGTCTCCACAAAATAGAAGATTACCGAAACTTCGGCATCATGGCTCACATCGATGCGGGCAAGACCACGACCACTGAACGGATCCTATATTACACCGGCAAGAGCCATAAGATCGGCGAGGTCCACGACGGCGCCGCGACCATGGACTGGATGGAACAGGAGCAGGAGCGGGGAATCACCATCACCTCCGCGGCCACCACCGCCATCTGGAACGGCAAGCGGCTCAACATCATCGACACGCCAGGCCACGTCGATTTCACCATCGAGGTCGAACGCTCGCTGCGCGTGCTCGACGGCTGCGTGGCCGTACTCGACGGCAACCAGGGCGTCGAGCCTCAGACCGAGACCGTCTGGCGCCAGGCCGATCGCTACGACGTGCCCAGGATCGTGTTCGTCAACAAGATGGACAAGATCGGGGCCGATTTCGAAAAGTGCGTCGAGTCGATCCGTGATCGGCTGGGCGTCAAGGCGGTTCCGATCCAGCTGCCGATCGGCTCAGAAACCACCTTCAGGGGCATCATCGACCTGGTCCGCATGAAGGCGGTGATCTGGGACAGCGAAGGCCTTGGGGCCAATTACCACGACGAGGAAATCCCGGCCGAACTGAAGGTCAAGGCCGACGAGGCGCGACACTTCATGGTCGAGAACTCCGTCGAGCTCGACGACGAGGCGATGGAATCCTATCTGAACGGCGAGGAGCCGTCCGCCGCGGTGCTGAACAAGTGCCTACGCAAGGCGGTGTTGAACGGCGCCTTCTATCCCGTTCTCTGCGGTTCGGCTTTCAAGAACAAGGGCGTGCAGCCGCTGCTTGATGCAGTGGTTGAATATCTCCCTTCTCCGGCGGACATTCCCCCCACGCCCGGCCTCGATTACCGCACCGGCGAGCCGGTCGTGCGTCAGGCCAACGACGAAGAACCTCTGGCCGTGCTGGCCTTCAAGATCATGGACGACCCCTTCGTCGGTTCGCTGACCTTTTGCCGAATCTATTCTGGCAAGCTTGAAAGCGGCATGGGCTTGCTCAATTCCTCACGCGACCGCAAAGAGCGGGTCGGCCGGATGCTGCTGATGCACTCGAACAACCGCGAGGACATCAAGGAAGCTTACGCCGGCGACATCGTCGCCCTGGCGGGACTGAAGGATACGCGCACGGGCGATACCCTTTGCGATCCTACCCGCTCGCCGGTGATGCTCGACAAGATGGATTTCCCAGATCCGGTGATCGAGATCGCCATCGAGCCCAGGTCAAAGGCCGACCAGGAAAAGCTCGGCGTCGCGTTGCAGAAGCTGGCGGCCGAAGACCCAACCTTCCGCGTCTCAACCGATCAGGAGAGCGGCCAGACCATCCTGCGCGGCATGGGCGAACTGCACCTGGACATCAAGGTCGATATCCTCAGGCGCACCTATAAGGTCGAGGCCAATATCGGCGCGCCGCAGGTGGCCTATCGCGAGACCCTGGGTCGCCGGACCGAGATCGACTACACCCACAAGAAGCAGACCGGCGGTTCTGGGCAGTTCGCTCGCATCAAGCTGGTTTTCGAGCCCAGCGAGATGGGCGCGGGCTACCAGTTCGAATCCAAGGTCGTCGGCGGCAACGTGCCAAGGGAATTCGTTCCCGGCGTCGAAAAGGGCTTGGCCTCGGCCAAGGAAAACGGTCTCCTGGCTGGTTTCCCGGTCATCGACTTCAAGGCCACGCTGGTGGATGGCGACTATCACGATGTTGATTCCAGCGTGCTGGCCTTCGAGATTGCGGCGCGTGCGGCCTTCCGCGAACTGCGCGACAAGGCCTCCCCCAAGCTCTTGGAGCCGATCATGAAGGTCGAGGTGACCACCCCCGAGGACTATGTCGGCGACGTCATTGGCGATCTGAATTCGCGCCGTGGCATGATCCAGGGCACCGACCAGCGCGGAAACGCCCAGGTGATCATTGCCATGGTGCCCCTGGCCAACATGTTCGGCTATGTGAACACCCTGCGGTCGATGAGCCAGGGACGGGCTCAGTTCCACATGGACTACGATCACTACGAGGCGGTTCCGCAAGCGGTCGCCGACGAGGTGGTCAAGAAGTACGCCT
Organism: Caulobacteraceae bacterium; assembly: GCA_036511515.1. Taxonomy (GTDB): domain Bacteria; phylum Pseudomonadota; class Alphaproteobacteria; order Caulobacterales; family Caulobacteraceae; genus Acaudatibacter. The sequence goes on from DATCCB010000046.1 coordinate 25,478, forward strand.
AGAAGTATTCAACCCTGAACCTTTGATAGCCCTCGCGGGCTGGAGCTCTGAGAGAAAATGGCCAAGGCAAAGTTCGAGCGCAACAAGCCTCACTGCAATATCGGCACCATCGGTCACGTCGATCATGGCAAGACCACCCTGACCGCGGCGATCACCACGGTTCTGGCCAAATCCGGCGGGGCGACGGTGATGAGCTACGCCGACATCGACAGGGCGCCCGAGGAAAAGGCGCGGGGCATCACCATCAACACCGCCCACGTCGAATATGAGACCAAGAATCGGCACTACGCCCACGTCGATTGTCCCGGTCACGCCGACTTTGTGAAGAACATGATCACCGGCGCCGCCCAGATGGACGGCGCGATCCTGGTCGTCTCGGCCGCCGACGGTCCGATGCCCCAGACGCGGGAGCATATCCTGCTGGCCCGCCAGGTCGGCGTCCCGGCCCTGGTGGTCTACCTGAACAAGGTCGACATGGTCGATGACGAGGAGCTCTTGGAGCTGGTCGAGATGGAGGTGCGCGAGCTGCTCTCCAGCTATGAGTTCCCGGGCGACGACATCCCGATCGTCAAGGGCTCGGCCCTGGCGGCGCTGGAGGGCAAGAACGCCCCGATCGGCGAAGACTCGGTCCTCGAGCTGATGACCCAGGTCGACGCCTATATCCCGCAGCCGGAACGTCCCGTCGACCTGCCGTTCATGATGGCGGTGGAAGACGTGTTCTCGATTTCCGGACGCGGCACCGTGGCTACCGGTCGGATCGACCGCGGCGTGGTTAAGGTCGGCGAGGAGGTCGAAATCGTCGGCCTTCGCCCGACCCAGAAGACCATCTGCACCGGCGTCGAGATGTTCCGCAAGATTCTCGACCAGGGCCAGGCCGGCGACAACGTCGGGGTGCTGCTGCGCGGCACCAAGCGTGAGGACATCGAGCGCGGCCAGGTGCTGTGCAAGCCCGGTTCGATCACGCCCCACACCAAGTTCACGGCCGAAGCCTATATCCTGACCAAGGAGGAGGGTGGCCGGCACACGCCGTTCTTCACCAACTACCGCCCGCAGTTCTACTTCAGGACCACCGACGTCACCGGCATCATCAAGCTCAAGGAAGGCATCGAGATGATCATGCCCGGCGACAACGCCGAGCTCGACATCGAGCTGATCACGCCGATCGCCATGGAAGAGCGGCTGCGCTTCGCCATCCGCGAAGGCGGCCGCACCGTCGGCTCGGGCGTGGTGACCAAGATAGTCGAATAGGCCTTTTCCTGCCTTCCCTCGATAAGGGGAGGGAGGCGCCGGCCTCTTGTGCTAAGGAGCCCGTCGGTTCGAAGGAGTGTAGCTCAGCTGGTAGAGCATCGGTCTCCAAAACCGAGGGTCGTGGGTTCGAGTCCCCCCACTCCTGCCACTTAAGTGCGAAAGAGAGATGATGGCCGCCATGGCCAAGGATCAGGATATCGTCCAGACCTCGCTGCGCCGGCGAACGCCGCTGCGCGTCACGCCCTCGTCGGCGGTGATGGCCGCCGGCGAGCCACGCCAGGCGCGCCGCGGTCCGATCGAATTTTTGCTGTGGCTTCCTCAGTTCCTGCGCGAGGTCCGCGTCGAGGCGCGCAAGATCACCTGGACCACCTGGAAGGAAACCTGGATCACCTCGGTGATGGTGGGGATCATGGTCGTCCTCACCGCCACGTTCTTTTTCGGCCTCGATGGGGTCCTCAGCCTGGGCATCAACGCGCTGCTCAAACTGGCCAACGCGGAGTAGGGGCCCCAATGTCTGAAACCGCCGCGCAAGGCGCCAACCCACATCACAAGTGGTACATCGTCCACGCCTATTCGAACTTCGAGCGCAAGGTCGCCGAAAGCATCAAGGAACAGGCTCACGCCCACGGCCTCGACGACTGTTTTTCGGAAATCCTGGTGCCGACCGAGGATGTCATCGAGATCCGGCGGGGCCGGAAGATCAACTCCGAACGCAAGTTCTTTCCAGGCTACGTGCTGGTCAAGATGGACCTCTCGGACGAGGCCTATCACCTGGTCAAGAACACGCCCAAGGTCACCGGATTCCTGGGCTCCGGCTCCAAGCCGATGCCGGTCTCGGAGCGCGAGGTGGCGCGGATCATCGGGGCCATCGAGGACGGCGTCGAGCGACCGAAGCCGACCATCACCTTCGAGATCGGCGAAACCGTGCGGGTGATCGACGGACCGTTCGCCAGCTTCAACGGCTCGGTCGAACAGGTCGACGAGGAACGCGCGCGTCTTCGGGTCACCGTCTCCATCTTCGGCCGCGCCACGCCGGTCGAGCTGGAATACGCGCAGGTCGAAAAGGTCAGCTGAACATATTCGGGTAGTCAAATCCGTGGGAGGGGCGCCAGCCCGCACCACGGCTCACTAGCGGCCGGCGAGCCCGGCGAGAGAGGAGATCATGGCCAAGAAGATTCTGGGCTATATCAAGCTGCAGGTGCCCGCCGGCGCCGCGACGCCTTCGCCGCCCATCGGGCCGGCGCTGGGCCAGCGCGGCGTCAACATCATGGGCTTTTGCAAGGAGTTCAACGCCCGCACCGACCAGGTGCAGAAGGGCACGCCCCTGCCCACGGTGATCACCGTCTATCAGGACAAGAGCTTCACCTTCGTCACCAAGACGCCCCCGGCCACCCACTTCCTCAAGCAGGCGGTCGGCATCAAGTCGGGCTCGGGCCAGACGGGGCGCGAGACCATCGGCCAGGTGACGCGCAAGCAGCTGCGCGAGATCGCCGAAAAGAAGATGAAGGATCTCAACGCCAACGATATCGAGGCCGCGGCCAGGATCATCGAAGGGTCCGCCCGGGCCATGGGCCTTCGCGTCGTGGAGGCTTAAGAGCATGCCCAAGCAAGCCAAGAGAGTTCAGGCCTGGACCGGCGATCGCGAAGCGACCCACCTCCTCGCCGAGGCCGTCAAGCTGGTCAAGGCCAACGCCACGGCCAAGTTCGACGAAAGCGTCGAGATCGCCGTCAATCTCGGCGTCGACCCGCGCCACGCCGACCAGCAGGTGCGCGGCGTCGTCGCCCTGCCTTCGGGCACCGGCCGTGACGTTCGCGTCGCCGTCATCGCCAAGGACGTCAAGGCCGAGGAGGCCAGGGCGGCCGGCGCGGAGGTCGTCGGGGCCGAGGATCTGGTCGAGCGCATTCAGGGCGGATTCATGGAGTTCGACCGGGTGATCGCCACCCCCGACATGATGGCCCTGGTCGGGCGCCTGGGTAAGATTCTGGGTCCCCGCGGCCTGATGCCCAATCCGCGGGTCGGCACGGTCACCCCCAACGTCGGCCAGGCGGTCAAGGATGCGAAGGGCGGCTCGATCGAATTTCGCGTCGAAAAGGAAGGCATCGTCCACGCCGGCATCGGCAAGGCCAGCTTCACCGACGCGGCGCTGACGGCCAACATCAAGGCCATCGTCGAGGCCCTGACCCGCGCCAGGCCATCGGGCGCCAAGGGCACTTACATCAAGCGCATCAGCCTCTCCTCGACCATGGGCCCCGGCTTCAAGGTCGACGCCGCCAGCATCGCGGGATAGGGGCCGCACGAATCGCTTGCCTCACCGTCTAGCCGGACTTATCTTTTCGGCTAGACGGAGTTTGCAATGCCCTTCCACGTTAGAGATCCCGAAACCACCACCCTGGTGCGCGAACTCGCCCGCCGGCGCGGCTGCGGCCTGACCGAGGCGGTCAAACAGGCGGTAGGCAATGAACTACGCCGTGAGGAGGAGAAGGTCCCCCTGCGCGACCGCATAAAGGCCCTGCAGGATGAATTCCGCGCCTATCCGGCGACGGGGCTGAAAGCTGACAAGGCATTCTACGATTGGCTGAATGACGAGGAGGCCGAATGATCTTCGTCGATGCTTCGGCCATCGTCGCGATCATCGCTGACGAACCCGAAGCCGACGACTTGCGCCAGCGCCTCGACATCGCTCGCGAACGAACGACGTCCGCCATCGCCGTCTACGAAGCAACCTTGGCCCTCGCCCGCATCGGGTCCGTCCCAACCTCCCGCGCCAAGCAGTTCGTTACGAGATTTTTGACCGAAGCGAAGATTGAGCATGTCCAGATTGGCGAGCGGGAGGCGATTCTCGCGCTGGAGGCGTTCGACCGCTTCGGCAAGGGCCGCCATCCCGCGCGCCTCAACATGGGCGACTGCTTCGCCTACGCCTGCGTCCGCGCGCACGGCGCGACACTGTTGTTTAAGGGGAGCGACTTCAGTCAGACCGACATCGAGGCGGCCTAAGACGCACAATCCGCCAAAGCGCGACGAACGCCGCGCGAGCCGCTATGATTGCTGCAGAGGATCGAAATGAGCGCCACCTACGAGACCGACGTCGTCGCCTGGGCCAACGAACAGGCCGCACTTCTGCGCTCGGGCAACCTTTCGGGACTCGACATTGAACACATCGCCGATGAGGTCGAGGACGTGGGCAAGAGCGAAAAACGCGAGCTGGCCAGCCGCATGGCCGTCCTCCTCGCCCATCTGCTCAAACGGCGGGCTCAGGGCGCCAATCGCAGCGCAAGCTGGGAAGTCACGATCAGGGTTCAGCGCAAAGCAGTCGCCGCTCATCTGGAGGACGTTCCGAGTCTGAAGGCGACTCTGCGCGACGATCGCTGGTTTTCTGGGGTCTGGGGCGACGCTGTCGATCAGGCGACCAAGGAAACCGGCCTGGCCGATTTCCCAGAGCTTTGTCCGTGGCCGATAGACCAGATTCTCGATCCGAGTTTCCTGCCCGGCTGAACTGGCCTCAAACTGACGCGTAGCCGTGCGGCCCAGGCTTGAACCCGGGCCACCCGTCCTGTATAGGCGCGCCTCCGATGCGGTCTTGGCCGTGTCGCCTGTCCAAGAACCGCGGGCCCTTTTTGGGCTTAATCCTTACCGCCGCGGGGAGACGGGAAGCGATCGAGAGTAAGGCGCACCCCACTTGGGTGAAGCGCCGCCCTCGCGCATCCTCAAGGACAGCCATGATCCTTTCGCGCGCGGGAGCAATCCCGCGCCGCCCGAAGTTTGATTGGAGATTCGCCGAATGGACCGCGCGCAGAAGGCGGAATCGATCGAGGCCCTCATGGGCGTGTTCGCCGGCGCCGGCGCGGTGATCGTCACCCACTATCTGGGCCTGACGGTGGCCGAAATTTCCGATCTTCGCGGGCGTCTGCGCAAGGAAGGCGCCTCGCTGAAGGTGGTCAAGAACCGCCTGGCGCAAAAAGCGCTGAACGGAGCCGGGGAGGGGGCCGGCGCCCTCTTCAAAGGGCCCGTCGCCATCGCCTACGCCAATGATGCGGTCAGCGCCGCCAAGGTCGCCACCGCCTACGCCAAGGACAACGAGAAGTTCACCATCGTTGGTGGGCTGATGGGCGAGCAAGTGCTGGATGCAAGCGCAATCGCGTCTCTGGCCCGGCTCCCCTCTCTCGATCAACTGCGCGGCAAGATCGTCGGCCTTCTCCAAGCGCCGGCCACCAAGCTGGCCATCGTTCTCCAGGCCCCCGCCGCCCAGATCGCCCGGGTCATCAGCGCCCATGCGCTCAAGGACGCAGCCTGAGCCTTTCGCCTCTCAAACCCACCTCGTATCAAAAAGGACTTGTAAACCCATGGCCAAGCTCGAAAAACTGGTCGACGATCTCTCCTCGCTGACCGTGCTCGAAGCCTCCGAGCTCTCCAAGCTGCTGGAAGAAAAGTGGGGCGTCAGCGCCGCCGCGCCGGTGGCCATGGCCTCCGCCGGCCCATCCGCCGCCGCTCCCGCCGAAGCCGTCGAGGAGCAGACCGAGTTCACCGTAGTGATCACCGCGGCTGGCGACAAGAAGATCAACGTGATCAAGGAAGTCCGCTCGGTCCGCCCCGACCTCGGCCTCAAGGAAGCCAAGGACCTGGTCGAAGGCGCCCCGCAGAGCGTCAAGGAAAACGTCTCCAAGCAGGAAGCCGAGGAAATCAAGACCAAGCTCGAAGCCGCCGGCGCCAGCATCACCGTCAAGTAGCGGAGGCCTTCCCACCATCCCTAGGCGAGCGCGCTGCACAACTGTCTTGGAACGTCATGGCCGGGCCCTTTCTGTCCCGGCCATCCATTGCCGCCCAATTCGCCGGGCGATCCGTGTGTCCAACTTCACGTCTCTATTCGACTTCCCGAGGATGGCGCTGATGGATGGCCGGGACAAGAAAGAGCCCGGCCATGATGGGGTGGACGGCCTCCGGCGGCATCGAGATGTGCCATTCTGGAGATCTGTCCAACCAGAACAAGGGAGACCGTCCGTGGGTGAGATTAGCATGTTCGCGATCGAT
>DATCCB010000047.1:0-4486 GCA_036511515.1 Caulobacteraceae bacterium
GGGCGCGCATGATCGCGCGATCCAGCGCCCTTGCGAAATCGAGCCGCTCGCGCCGGTTGAGCGCCCGGGCAAGCGGCAGTTCGCGTCCCGACAGCGTCAGGCGAAGAGCGCCGTCATCCAAGGCCGCCTCGTCGAAGGCGACGCGGGTGAACGCGGTTGGCGATGTCCACAGCGTCGAGAGCCCCGCGGGCGTCTGCGATAGGACCCGCACCTCGTCCGCCGTCACCTGCACCCGCTCACTTTTCTTCGAGGCGCGCCCACTGGCCGCGAGGGCCACGATCACCGCGACGAGGTCAAGGCCGATGAACAGCGGTACGAAGGCCGCGCCGATGATCACGAAAGCCGCGGCGGTCGCGCAGTTGATCGCGGTGAGCACGGCGATCAAGGTGATGGCCCCGCGCTGAGACAGCGAGCGGTGAGGGGTGATCACGGCGTCCATGTACAGCGCCTCGTCCATCGCCTGGCCAGATTAGCGGCGCGGGCGGATATTGGCGAGCGGCGCCAAACGCGCGATCCTTGAGTCCATGGCGAGACCGTCCCCTCTCCGCGAGAAGCGCCGCGTCGCCGAGATTTTCGATCGGTTCGCCACCGCGACGCCGGAGCCGCGCACCGAGCTGACTTATCGGACCAGCTTTGAACTGTTGGTGGCTGTCGTTCTCTCGGCCCAGGCTACCGACACTTCGGTCAACAAGGCGACGGCGCGACTGTTCGAGATCGCCCCGACGCCCAGGGCCATGCTGGCGCTCGGCGAAACCGATCTGATCCCGCTGATCGCATCAATCGGACTTTTTCGCACCAAGGCGCGCAACGTGATCGCGCTGTCTCGTCTGCTCATCGAGCGTCACGGCGGCGACGTCCCCCTGGAACGCGCGGCGCTGCAGTCCCTGCCCGGGGTGGGCCGCAAGACTGCCAGCGTGGTGCTCAACGAGCTGGGCGTCGAGGCCGCGATCGCGGTCGACACCCACGTCTTTCGCGTCGCCCATCGCCTAGGGCTTGCGGTCGGCAAGGCGCCCGACCAGGTCGAGGCCGAGCTGATGCACATCGTTCCAAAAAAGCGCCTGACCCGCGCCCACCATTGGCTGATCCTTCACGGGCGCTACGTCTGCGTGGCGCGCAAGCCAAGGTGCGACGCCTGCCTGGTTGGCGATCTCTGTCCGTCGCGAGACCTGTTCATTTGACGCCCGCGCGGCCTTGCACGACAAGAGCCGCCCCCTGACCGTAGGCGCGAGACCATGACAGCCCCCTTCGACGTCACCGCCATCGGCAACGCCATCGTCGATGTGATCGCGCCAGCCACCGACGCGTTTCTGGCCGCCGAGGCGATGACCAAGGGGGCCATGACGCTGATCGACGAAACGCGCGCGGCGTCGCTCTATGCGCGCATGGGGCCGGGGATCGAAGCCTCGGGCGGCTCGGCGGCCAACACCGTCGCCGGCGTGGCCAGTTTCGGCGGCAAGGCGGCTTTCATCGGCAAATGCGCTTCCGACAGCCTTGGCGAAGTGTTCTCGCACGACATGCGGTCGATCGGCGCGCGGTTCGAGGCCGCGCCCCTGAAGGACGGCCCCGCCACCGGCCGGTGCCTGGTCAATGTCACGCCCGATGGCGAGAGAACCATGTCGACCTTTTTGGGGGCCGCGGTATGCCTGACGCCGGCCGACGTCGGCGTCGAACTCATCGAAGCGGCGGCGACCGTCTATCTGGAGGGCTATCTCTTCGATGCGCCGCAGGCCCGGCTGGCGTTCGCCAAGGCCGCGGGGCTGGCCCACGGGGCCGGCCGCCGGATCGCCCTCACCCTGTGCGACGCATTTGTCGTCGAGCGGCATCGCGACGCCCTCATCGCGTTCATCGACGCGCAGGTGGACATTCTTTTCGCCAACGAGGCGGAGATCACGGCGCTGTTCCAGACCGACGACTTTGCAGCCGCAGCCAAGGCGGTCGAGGGGCGCGTGGCCATCGCCGCCCTGACCCGGGGCGCGGCAGGTTCGCTTGTCGTCGGATCGGGCGTATCGCACGCCGTAGCCGCCGAGGCGGTCGAAAAGGTCGTCGACACCACGGGCGCGGGCGACCAGTACGCCGCCGGCTTTCTGTTTGGTCTGGCGAGGAACCACCCCCTTGAGGTCTGCGGCAGCCTGGGTTCCCTGGCCGCGGCCGAGGTGATCTCCCATTTTGGACCGCGCCCCCAAACCGCGCTACGCGACTTGGCGGCCGCGCTCGTCTAGAAGGGCACCATGTCCAGGATCTCGCAGGTCACGCGCGACACCAAGGAGACGCAGATCCGCGTGCGTGTCGATCTCGACGGAACCGGCGCATCGAAAATCTCCACGGGGGTCGGCTTCTTCGACCACATGCTGGAGAGCTTCGCCCGCCACGGCGGCATCGATCTGGAGGTCGAGACCAAGGGCGACCTGCACATCGACATGCATCACACGGTGGAAGATACCGGCATTGTCCTGGGTCAGGCGGTCAACGAGGCCCTGGATGGCTTCAAGGGCGTGCGGCGCTTCGGGCACGCCTACATCCCCATGGACGAGACCCTGACCCGCTGCGCCATCGACCTGAGCAACCGACCCTATCTCGTCTGGCGGGTAAAGTTCGTGCGCCCGACGGTGGGGGAGATGGACACCGAACTGTTCAAGGAATTTCATCACGCCTTCGCCATGCATGCGGGGGCCTGCGTGCACCTGGAGACCCTATATGGCGAGAACTCGCATCACATCGCCGAAAGCGGCTTCAAAGCCCTAGCCCGCGCGCTGAGGAGCGCGGTCGAGATCGATCCGAAGACCGCCGGCGCGGCCCCGTCGACCAAGGGCGTGCTGGGCTAGCGCCATGCAGACGGTGGCGCTGGTCGACTACGGGTCGGGCAATCTGCGCTCGGCCGAAAAGGCCCTGCGCAAAGCCGCGGCGGACCTCTCGCCGGCCATGGACGTCGTGGTTACCGATGATCCCAAGCGCATCAGCGGGGCCGACCGCGTCGTTCTGCCGGGCGTTGGGGCCTTTGCGGCTTGCAAAGCGGCGCTGGAGGCGCGTAGCGGAGTCATGCAGGCGCTCGAGGAGGCGGTGCGCGGTCGCGCCGCGCCGTTCCTGGGCATCTGCGTGGGCATGCAACTGATGGCTACCCGGGGCCTCGAGTTTCGGCAGACCGCCGGACTCGACTGGATCGCCGGCGATGCGCGCGCTCTGGCCCCAGCCGATCGGCGCTGCAAGATCCCGCACATGGGCTGGAATGCACTCGAAGGCGAGCAGGACGACAGCCTCTTCGTCGGACTTGCGCCCGGCACCCACATGTATTTCACCCACTCGTTCGCCTTCTATCCGCACGCGCCTGGCGACGTAGCCGCATGGAGCGATCATGGCGGGCGCTTCCCCGCCGCGGTGATGCGGGACAACCTGGCCGGGGTTCAATTCCACCCGGAAAAGTCGCAAGACGCCGGGGCGCGCCTGCTGGTCAACTTTCTTAGGTGGCGGCCATGATCCTCTACCCGGCCATCGACCTGAAGGACGGCCAGTGCGTGCGGGTGGTGCGCGGCGACCTGAACACCGCGACCGTGTTCAACAGCCATCCCGACGAACAGGCGCGGACGTGGGCGGCGCAGGGATTTTCCTGGCTGCATGTCGTGGACTTGAACGGATCGGCCGAAGGTCGCGGCGTCAACAGCCCCGCCGTCGAAGCCATTCTGAAATCGGTGTCGATTCCGGTGCAGCTGGGCGGCGGCATCCGTTCGCTGGCCAATATTCAGATGTGGATCGAGGCCGGGGTCAGCCGGGTGATTTTGGGCACCGCCGCCGTTCGCGATCCGGCCATGGTCAGGACCGCCGCACGCCGGTGGCCCGAGCAGATCGCGGTCAGCGTCGATGTGCGGGCAGGGCGCGTAGCCGTGCAGGGGTGGACGGAAGATACCGGCATGGAGGCCATCGCCGTGGCCCGGCGCTTCGAGGACGCGGGGGTGTGCGCCCTGATCATCACCGACATCGACCGCGACGGCGCCCTTACCGGCTTCAACGTCGAGGCCTTCGGGGCCATCGCCGACGCGGTCAGCATTCCGGTGATCGCGGCCGGCGGCCTGGCTGGCGTGGACGACATTGTGCGCCTCAAACGTCGCCCCGGCGTGCCGATCGCCGGGGCGGTGCTCGGCCGCGCGCTTTACACCGGCGGGATAATCGCCGCGGAAGCGCTCAACACCGCCGCGGCGGCCTGATGCTCAAGGTTCGCGTCATCCCTTGCCTGGACGTGAAGGATGGCCGCGTGGTCAAGGGCGTAAGATTCACCAGCCTGCGCGACGCCGGCGACCCGGTCGAACAGGCCAGCGCCTATGACCAGGCCGGCGCCGATGAGCTGATGTTCCTGGACATCACCGCCAGTCACGAGGGCCGCGACGCCATTCTGGAGGTTGTCGCCCGCACCGCCGACGTCTGCTTCATGCCCCTGTCGGTCGGCGGCGGCATACGCACCGTCGATGACGCGCGGCGTCTGTTGCGCGCCGGGGCC
>DATCCB010000048.1:0-5177 GCA_036511515.1 Caulobacteraceae bacterium
TAAACTCCTGCCCCGCGCAGCGGGGAAGGTGGCGCGGCGCGTGTCGCGCCGTGACGGAAGGGGCGCATGGCGGCGTGCCCAGTCGCATCTGGAGGCGTGATGAAGCAGTTCCTGATCACCGTAGCCGGCGTCTTTGTCGGGCTCATCCTGTTCGCGGTCATCGCGCCGCTGGCGGTGATTTCGATGGTGACGGCCGCCGCGCGGCCGGCGCCGACCCCGCCGCGCGCGGTGCTGGTGCTGGATCTGCGCGAGGGCATCGCCGACCAGGAGAGCCCGCTCAGCTTCTTTGGCGGCAAGGGACTTTCGGTGATCCGCATCGAGCGCACCCTGCGCGCGGCCGAAAACGACGACCGGGTCAGGGGTCTGTTCGTGCGCCTGCCAGAACGCGGCATCGATCCGGCGGCGGCGGACGAGCTTGGCCTCGCCTTCAGGCGCTTCCGCGCCGCCGGCAAGCCGATCGTCGCTCACAGCCAGGGCCTTTATCCGGAAGGCATCATCACCTCGACCTACGAGCTGGCGGTGGCCAGCGGCGAGGTATGGATGCAGCCGGCCTCGTCGTTCCAGGTCACCGGCCTGGCGCGCCAGGACATCTTCTTCAAGCGTCTGTTCGACCACTACGGCGTCAGCGCCGACTATCAGCAGCGCTATGAGTACAAGAACGCCGTCAACGGCTATCTCTACAACGATTACACGCCGGCGCACCGGCAGTCGGAACTCTCGTGGCTCGGCTCTGTCTATGAGAGCGCGCTCGATGCGGCGGCCCAGGACCGCCACAAAGGCTCGGCCGATCTGAGGGCGCTGATCGAGGCGGGCCCCTATTCAGCCGAAGAGGCAATGGCCAAGGGCCTCATCGATCACGTCGGCCAGGTGAAGAACGCCCAGATCGCCATCCTGCGCGCAGCGGGCGACGGCGCAAAGCTGACCAGCTTTGGCGAATACGCCGAACGCGACCACGCCGACGGCGCCAGCGGGCCGGCGATCGCCGTGATCAGCGGCGAGGGCGAGATCACCACCGGCACCGCGGCCCACTCCAGCCCGTTCGGTCAGGGCGGCCCGGCGATCCACTCGGACGACATGGCCAAGGCCTTCTACAGGGCCATCGACGATCCGCAGGTCAAGGCGATCGTCTTTCGCGAATCGTCGCCGGGCGGATCCGATACCGCGTCCGAGCAGATTCTCGCAGCGGTGCGGGCGGCCAAGCTGGCGGGCAAGCCTGTGGTGGTCAGCATGGGCGCCTATGGCGCATCGGGCGGCTACTGGATCGCTTCGCAGGCGACCCGCATCGTCGCCGAGCCGACCACGCTCACCGGCTCGATCGGCGTGTTCGGTGGCAAGTTCGTGCTGGGACCGGCGCTGGCCCGTTTCGGGATCGACGTGCGGGGCTTGAAGGTCGGCGGCGACTATGCCGACGCCTTTTCCAGCGCCGCGCCGATGAGCGCCAGCCAGCGAGCCGCCTTTTCAGCCTGGATGGACAGGATCTACAACGGCTTTGTCGGCCGCGTGGCGCAGGGCCGCGGACTGCCGCTGGCGCAGGTCCAGGCGATTGCGCGCGGTCGCGTGTGGACGGGCGTCCAGGCCAAGGCGCTCGGGCTTGTCGACCAGTTGGGCGGCTTCTATCAGGCGGTCGATCTGGCCAAGGCCCTGGCCGGGATCAAGGGCCCGGCGCCGCTGAAGAGTTTCAGCACCGAAACCTCGCCGCTGGATGCGGTGGCGCGCTTTTTCGGCGCGGCGGGGGAGGGCGCGCGGATCGCGTCGGCGGCAATCTATCTGGCCGGCGATCCGAGGGTTCAGGCGCTGGCCGGCGAGGCGCGCGACGCGAAGCTGCGGCAGGACGGGGCAATCGTCCTCGCGCCCCGGCTGCTGCCTTGAAGGCGCAAAGGCCTGCGTGCCGCGATTGTGACGATTAGGCCACGCTCGCGCAAAACCTGATCGAGCGCCCAAAATGGCTGGTCCTCGCCCATTTGGCCCGCGCGGGAACCTGTTAGGCTCCCTGCCAATTCGGTGCGGGCCCGTGCGTTAACTTTGGCCCCTGCCGCCGCGCACGGCTTGGGGGACTCGCATGACATCCAGACGCAAGGCTTTGTTCACGTCGACGATGATCGGGGCGCTGGCCGTCGCGGCCGCGGCTTTCGCTCAGACGACGCCGACTTCACCGGATTCGACACCGAACCCCGCGCCTGGCCAGAGCGCGCCCGAGGCCAAGGCCGCGCAAGCCCAGGCCCAGAAGGCGCCCGAAACGGGCACCGCCGCGGCGTCCGATGAACTGATTGTCACCGGCTCGCGCATCAAGCGCACCACCTTCACCACGCCCGAACCGATCACCGTCATTACCCCTGAGCAGTCGCAACTGACCGGGACGGTCGACATTACCGAACAGCTGCAGCAGTCGGCGGTGGCCGCCAACTCCCAGCAGATCAACAACTTCTTCACCGGCTACCTGACCGGCGGCGGCCCCGGAGCCAACACCCTGTCGCTGCGCGGCCTCGGCGCACAGCGGACCCTGTTCCTGATCAACGGCCAGCGCCTGGGCCCCGCCGGCGTCGGCGGCACCGTCGGGCCCGTCGACCTCAACACCCTGAGCTTCCCGATCTCGCAGATTGCCGACATCGAGATTCTGAAGGACGGCGCCTCTTCGATCTATGGTTCGGACGCCGTGGCCGGGGTGGTCAATATCATCACCAAGACCAAGGCCGACGGCGGCGATCTGCACGTCTTCGTCAACCCCTCCCAGCACGGGGGCGGCAATGTCTATCAAGTCGACGGCAGCTTCGCCAAAACCTTCGACCGCGGCTATTTCAACGTCGGCTTCAGCGTCTATCGCCAGGATGCGCTGACCGTTGGCCAGCGGCCGTTCCTCAGCTGTCTGCACGACGAAGCGGTGGACCTGAGCACCCGCACGTCTGCGGATCTGATCGACCCGGCGACGGGCAAGACCAAGTGCCTCAACACGTTCACCAACGCTATCGACGACTTCGCATCGCCATTGGCGTCTGCCGACAACAGCACCCTGACCTATCGGCCAAACCCATCGTCGGTGTTCGGCGGCGGGGTCACCGGTCAGGATATCAATGGCTATCAGGCCGTTGGCTTGTACGTGCCCGGCAACCCGTCGGCGACGCGGGCCTCGGACGCCCTGGTGCCGCAGGATTCGCCGCTCTACGCCAAGTCGACGGCCATCTCGCCGGATACGCGCTATACGTTCACCGGCTTCGCCGGCTTCGACCTGACGCCGCATGCGGAACTCTATGGAAGCCTGCTGCTCAACCAGCGGGATTCGAACCAGTTTCAGCTCGCCCAGTTCTTCTCCGTGGTCAATCCGGGCAATGTGTTCAATCCGGGTTTCGGTTATCCGCTGCCGATCGTTCCGCTGGTCTATGATACCAGCCAGCGGGTCGACTACGGACGCATCGTGATCGGGGTCAAGGGCGATGTGCCCAACGTCACCTTCCTGAAGAACTGGACTTACGACGTCTACGGACAATTTGCTCGTTCGGACGGCCATTACACGAGCCCGTTTGTCTATAACGACCGCGTCAACGCCACGGCGGGCTCCTCCAACGCCGCCGGATGCGATCCAAACGCCAACATCAACGGCGGCGAGACGATGGCTCAGCTCGAACCGAACGTCGCCTGCGTGCCGGTGAACTATTTCGCCGCGGTCAACAACGGCGGCTTCACGGCCGCGGAAAAGGCCTTCCTGATCGGGCGCGAGACCGGCGACACGACCTACAACCACTACTACGTAGAGGGTTCGGCCACCGGCAATCTGTTCAATCTGCCGGCAGGCCCGCTGGGCATGGCCCTCGGGTTCCAGCTGCGCCGGGAGGAAATCGACGACCAGCCCCCGCCCGACTTCCAGGACAACAACGCCTACAACCTGAGCACCACCGGGCGCACCCACGGATCGGACACCATCGAGGAGGTGTTCGGTGAGGCGCACATTCCGGTGATCAAGAACCTGCCGTTCGTCGAGAGCCTGAACGTCGATGTCTCCGGCCGCTATTCGGACTACAAGAGCTACGGCGGCAACGAAACCTATAAAATCGGCGTCGACTGGCAGGTCAACGACTGGCTGACCTTCCGGGCCACCCAAGGCACAGCGTTTCGGGCTCCGGCCCTGTTTGAGTTGTACCTCGCCGACCAGAGCGGATTCCTCGGCCAGCTCTCCATCGACCCGTGCATCAATTACGCCAATAGCGGCGTGTCGCAGACCGTCCAGAAGAACTGCGCCTCGCAGGGTATTGCCCCCAACTACAATGGGGGTAACAGCAGCAGCGCCGAAATTCTTACCGGCGGCGGCATCGGCAATCTAAAGCCCGAGACATCGTTCACCCAGACTGCCGGCCTGGTGCTGACTCCCAAGTGGTTCGGCCTGGATCTGAATATCGCGGTCGACTATTTCGCCTACGATATCCGCAACCAGATTCAGCAGTTCGGGGCGGCCAACATCATCTCGGCCTGCTATAACGCGGCGAACTTTCCCAACAGTCCGTTCTGTTCGCTGTTCACCCGCGATCTGACCCCGGGTTCACCGACCTTCCAGGGGATCACCCTGGTTCACGACAACTATGTCAACGTCGCCAGGCAAATCGATCAGGGCCTCGACCTGACCATCCGCTATCGCGCCAATCTGCCGCGTGACACCAAGCTGACCATCGACAGCGACTTCCAGTGGCAATTCTACACCAACACCATCCTCTTGGGCGGCCAGACCAACAACTATCTCGGCCAGGTCGGTCAGCCGACGTTCGATGGAAACGTCAACTTCCGCTTCGACAACGGTCCGTGGACGGTCAATTATTACATCAACATGATCGGCCATTCGTCCGATCTTCGGTTCGTTTCCAGCATTGACCCCAACTATCTGCGGACCGGCGAGGCGGTGTACCTCAACCACGTGGCGCCATTCTATTCGATCAGTTCGCTGTCGGTGCGGCGCAAGTTCCGCGACTTCAGCGTCGAGGTCGGGATCCGCAATCTGTTCGACAAGAACCCGCCCGACTATTCCGCCGAGGGCTTCCAGCCCCGTGTCGGCGATATCGCCCAACTGGTCTCCCAGTACGACCTGGTCGGCCGCTCCTTCTTCATCGACCTGGAGAAGAAGTTCTAGGGACCCTTCTCCCATTGGGAGAAGGTGGCGCAAAGCGCCGGTCCGATCAGGTTGATCGCCGCCTTGC
>DATCCB010000049.1:0-11706 GCA_036511515.1 Caulobacteraceae bacterium
ACCCTCGCTCGTAAATCTTCAGACCGCGCCTTGCCCATCTTCGCCTCCGAATCAGAAGGCTCCAGTGATTCACGGACCAACCGAAACGAGAATCCCTCGCTCGATCACATTCGATTCATCTCACCGGCAAAACGCTCTAGCGCCCGGCGCCGCCAAAGCGCATTGCCGTACGGGCGCGGACCTTGGCGGCTTCGGCGACCCGGTCACGCGGTGGAGCGGTGGTCACCAGCGCGTTCAGCAACGCGCGAGCCGTGGCGGCGATCTGATCGACCGCGTGGTCGAAGGCGGCTTCATTGGCCTTCGACGGTTGGGTGAAACCGCTCAGCTTGCGAACGAACTGCAGCGCTGACGCTGCGATCTCCTCGTCCGTCGCCGGCGGCTCGAAGTTGTTCAGGGTCTTGATGTTTCGGCACATGGCGGTCTCCAGCAGGTCTGCCGCATCATAGAGGACTCACGTAAATCCGGAATGTTCTTGACATCTGACATGCGTCAGATATTTCTGACGCATGAAAGGTCAACAGCCAACACCTATCGCGGGCGACCAGCTGCTGGCGATGCTGTCGGCGCTGGCCAATCCGCACCGGCTGCGGATCATCGCCGCCCTGACCACCGGCGGCCGCACCTGGATCAGCCAGCTGGCGCGCGACCTCGGCATCAGCCGCCCCCTGCTGCACCTGCACCTGCAGAAACTCGAGGACGCCGGACTTGTCACCAGCCGGCTCGAGCTGTCGCGTGACGGCAAGGCGCTCAACTACTTCGAGATCGAGAGCTTCGCCATTGAGCTGACGCCCGCCGCCATCGCTCAGGCGGCCAATTCCCTGACCACCAAACCTGAAAGCTAGAGGATCTGCCATGTCCGGATATTATTATCTTCTGACCCTATGCCTGCCGCTGGCGACGATTCTCATCGTCTTTGGCATGCGGTATTTCTCGGCCATCCAGCAGGCCAGGGCACGGCTTGCCAACGACGGCGCCTACCAGCAGATCGCCGAAAAGGCGACCGCCGCGGGGGCCGAAACCGCGACCGCGCTTGCCTCGATCCAGGCGGCGCTGGCGGATGTGGGAGCCCGACTTGCCGCCGTCGAGAAGATCCTGAAAGCGGTCGAATAATCCCTGGCCGCCCAGGGTTTTGGAGCGCGCCTTTCGAGACGGGAGAATCGCCTCGCGCCGGACTAGCCCGGCGGATCAAGCGCCCGCGAGGTCTCTCGCATGAAGTCGTCGAACGGCTCGCCGCGCAGGCGCGCGAGCCGTTCCATGAGCGGCTCGATCTCCTTGCCGATCCCCAGCAGAAACTGGAAACCCTGGTCGCGCAGAGCGATGGACGCGCCATCGAGGAGGCCATCGACGGAGATCGAAAGGCGCACCATCAGGGAGTGAATGTCCAGGCGCAGCCGCCCCTTGCGAATCTCCACCAGGGCCTCGCGATTGCGCTCATAGATGTCGAGCTCGCGCCGCGCCGCGGCCAGCAGGCGCATGGTGATCGGACCATAAGGGTCGCCCCGTCCTCGCGACCGGTCGGCGATATCCAGCAGGACCTTGAGGGTCGAGAGCACCTCGCCAAACAGGAGCGCGGCGTCGCGCTCGCGCCGGCGGCGGGCGAAGGTGTTTTCCAGCATGGTCGCGGCGAAGCCGCTCAGCGTCGCCAGCACGGCGCCCACCACCACTGCCCCCAGGGTGTCGGCCTGGGGGGAGGCGACCCTTTCCGGCTTTACCAGGGCAAGGATGAGATCGAGCGCCATCGCCGCCGATCATAGCGCGATAAGCTTTGCCGTGTCGCCACCGCTCGCCTGGGCGCTCCGCTTCATAACAATGGGCGTCCCTACGGCGATCCCCCTTTTTTCCACTTCGGCACCTTGTCGCAAGAGATTGGCGGCGTCTATCGGAACAGGCAGTTCGGGGCGCCTTGAATCTGGAACCCCAGGGAGGCACATTCTCAGCCAGATCGGTAGGAATATGCCGATACAAGGAGGCCTAGATGGCGAAGAACACGCGGCATGTCGTCCCGAGCACGTCGGGCGGCTGGAGCGTTCGAAAGCAGGGAGCTAGCAGGGCCTCGAAGAATTTCGACCGCCAAGGCGATGCGGTCGAGTACGGTAAAGAACTTGCTCGAAAAGATAGCGGCGACGTATTTGTTCATGGGAAGAACGGTATGATTAGGGATCACACTTCATATAAGAAGTGACAAAAAGATTTGCCGTTCCAGACAAACGTCTTCGTCAACTGCCCCTTCGACAAGGAGTACCGAGACCTTCTCCGGCCGCAATTGTTTTGCATTCTCGCCCTTGGCTTTGAGCCGCGCATTGCCTTGGAGCGAGCGGACGGAGCGGAGGTCAGGATTGATAAGATCGTTGAGCTAATCAAAGACAGTAAGTTTGCAATTCATGACCTGTCCAAGCTTCGGTCGAAAAAAGCTAGAGAGTACTTCAGACTTAACATGCCTTTCGAGCTTGGTGTGGATTATGCATGCAGACTGTTTGGCGGCGGCGATTTCACGGACAAAAGAATTCTAGTTCTTGAAGAAAAAGCTCACGAGCTCAAGAAAGCGCTTTCAGACCTATCTGGGTCGGATGTTGAGTCTCATAACAATGAACCGGTGAGAGTCTGCAAGATTGTTCGTGATTGGCTTGCTCAATCTTTAGACGCGCCGCCTCCGCCGCCGTCGGAGTTGTGGGCGCGCTTTAACGAATTTACAGCCGAGAATTATCTCAAACTGAAGATTCAGCGCTATTCCGACCAGGACATCGAGGACCAGCCTGTACGTGAACTGATCAACGCTATGAGGGATTGGCTGCGGCCGCCTAGGGTCGTTCCTCACAATTGATTGAGCCACGGCGCCCAGTGAGTCGAACGACCGACTTCCTCAGCCTCGGAAGTCGCCAGTCTGCTCAAGCCGAGGGAATGCCGCGTCGGGCGCGGATCGGAGGCGGCCTTTCAATTGATCGGTCGCCTGAAAGGGGCGGGGCTCCGGAGGTCGGCGATGGGTGCGAAGCGCTCCTTAGCCGACCGGCCCAAGTTCGCCGACGATCCGGGACCTACCGTCCCGCAGAGCGGCGATGGCGCCGTCGCTGATCTCATCGTCGGAAAGCCAGCGCCGGCCGTGCGCCGTTGCGATGCTGCCGAGGCGAACGGTGGCGATCCGCGCGGCCGATGTTGGCAAGGTGGGCGCCTCGCTCACGCTGCCAAGGACAAGGACGACGCGGGCTCCAGGCAACACCGGCAGCAGCCAGGCCAACGCGGGCTCCGGGTCGTGGAGCCATATCAGGGCGGTCCCGATCGCGGGGGCTTCGGCGATCGCGCGCTGTAACGTGGCCGGGAATTTCGCCGCGTTCCAGTCGGCATTGACGGCGACCATGCCCGTTTGACCAGCGATGAACAGAGTGGCTCGCCGCGCGACGATGAGCGTCCTTGCCGAGCGAGAGGCCAGCCAGCGTGTGGCCTTAGCAAGCATGCCCGTTCCGCCGACGGCGATGGCGGCGGCTGGCGCTCGCGGTTGCGCGGCCTCAGGCCAGGCCATTGAGCTGGTTGAGGTTGCGGAAGCGCGCCGGGTCGAGGTCGCGGCCCACCAAAGCGGGATGATCGACTTCGTAGCGATGAGCCCGGTAGATGCTCACCGTCGCCTCTCCACGGGTGTTGGTGTTGACGAATGGATTGATCCACTCCCACACCACTTCGTGGCCGCGCGTCACCTCGAACAGGCGCCCGCTGGTGCCTTCACAGACCAGCACATTGCCCGACGCCAGCCGCGCGGCGCCGGAGATGTGGCCGCTGAAGAACTGCTGCGATGGCACGCCGCGGTAATGCCAGACTATCTCGCCGCTCGACGGATCCACTTCGATCACCTTGGAGCCGTCATGGCCGTTGTCGAAGATCTGCACATTGCCGTTCGGCAGCCAGGTGGGATTGTGCTGAGCGTGGGCCTTGTCGATCTTGAAGCGCAGCTTGCCGGTCGCCCCGTCGATGGCCGCCACGCGGTCGCAGTTGCGGGCGGAGAAAAGGATATCGCCGGCGGCATTGACGTCGATACCGTTGATGTGCGTCCATTCCCAGCGCCGGGTGGTGGGGCTGATGGCGTCCTTGCGCGGATCGAGCAGCCGCCAGGTATGGATGCGCCGCACCTCCTTGAGATCGGGGGTGATCTCGACAAGGTCGTCGCCGAGCAGGCGGGGGAGTTTCTCCCGCGGCTTGCGATAGCCGCCACGCACCTGGCGATGCAGGTCGTCGGGCAGTTCCACCCACTCGGGCACCAGGGTGTTGCCGTTGGCGAGGCGGCAAAAGTCGTGGTGCTGGAAGCGATTTTCGTATTGCCAGACGACATTGCTATCCCAGTCCACCTCGACCAGCGTGGTGTGATAGCCACCCAGACGCGTGACGTGCATGGCGAAGGATGGCGGCGGCTTGGTGGGCTCGTCCGCAGGCGGCTTGGCGAGGTTGACGTCCGAGCCGGTCATCAACAGGTTGCCATTGTCGAGCAGGCGGCCATATCCAGGCTTGATGTGCGTGAACGTCCACCGATGCACGACGGCGCCCTGCAGGTCGATGAGATAGGTGGACGTGTCGCCATGCGGCGTCAGCAGGGTGTAACCCCGTGTCGACAGACCAGGGCGGTGGAACGTCAGTCCCGTGGGGCGATTGACCGACCAGCCCATGAAGCCCTCCAGCGTTCGACCAACCGCCGTCACCTTGGGTTGGCCAAGCCGGGGTGTCTAGCTCAGCGCCTTGGGCGCGGACACCTCAAAAAGGCGCGCTCCGGGGGCTAGCCCCCCTCCCCCTCCTCGATATCCACATCGAAGGTTTCCAGGAAGCGTGAGACCAGCATGTAGTAGCCGACGGTGATGGTCAGCTCCTGCAGCGCCTTGTAGCCGAGGCGGTCCTTGAGCGGCTCGAAGGTCGCGTCGCCCGCGCGGACATTGGCGACGAGGTCGTCGGTGAAGGCCATCACCTCGCGCTGCGCTTGATCGAGAGACGGGGCGCCGGGACCCTCGCGGATGGCGCCGATCAGGGCGTCGGACATGCCGAGGCGCCGGCCGATGCGTTCGTGCTGATAGACTTCGTACTTGGCGCCGCTAAGCACGCCCACGCGGATGATGGCGATCTCGCGCAGGATCGGATCGAGGCTGGAGAAGTTGAGGATCTGAGTCCCCAGCTTGGTGAAGCCGTCGACCATCTCGCCGCTGTGGCCAAGCATGCGAAAGATGTTCAGAGGCGGCAGGCGGGCGTAGGCGGCGGCGGCGCGGCCGGTGGCCTTGGTGGTGTCGAAATAGGGAATGCGCGCCACGCTAGGCGCCCGCCGGTTGCATGCGACCGAGCGCCGCGAACGGGTGACGTCGGACCTGCTCGATAGCGTCGGCCGCCGGAGCGCCGTGGCGACGGGCGATGTCCTTCTGCAGGGCGACGGCGGCCATCAGGTGGCCGCGGAAGAAGAAATCGACCGCCTGCCCGGCGACGGGCACCTCAGCGGCAGCGGTGCGGAAGCCGACGTAGAAGGTCATGCGCGCCAGGGTCCACAGGTTCGCGCCGCCACGCACGCCCTCGGCGATCAGCCAGATGCCGGCGATCAGGCTGTAGAGGCCGCCGACGAAGGGCACAAAGGCCAGCAGGCCATCGATGCCGACCCCAAAGGGGCCAAGGCCGATCAGGCGGTCGGAGATCAGCTTGATCCGCTCGGCGGCGAGCCAGGCGTGGTGTGCTTGGGTCTGGCCAGGTTGCGACATCGGTCGTTCCACTCCCGCCCCGGTTCCCGCCCCTTCGCCCAGATTGGGTGGCCGGGCCGATCTATCAAGGCGGGAGGGTTCAACAGGCCGTGCGCGGCGGCCAAGAACGCGGGGTGGACGCGCGCGGCGCGGTATGCACAGACTTTCGGGCTCTGGGGGAGGGTGTGGGTGTATATTCTCGAACAGATCAGCGCGATGCGCCGCCAAAAGCCGGACGCGCTGGCCATGGCCTGCAACGGGGTTGGGCTTTCCTATGATCTTTTCTGGCGCCGCATCCTCGCCGCGCGGCGCTTCTTCGAGGCCAGCGGGGTCGCCGGCGCCGGCGTGGCGGCGGTGTGGGTCGACAGCCTTGCCGAAGGCTGGATCATCGACCTGGCTCTTCGCAGCCTTGGCCTGACCACGGCCATGCTGCGGGGCGGCGAACAGCTTGAACTGTTCGCGGGGCCAGATCTTGCCTGGCTGGTCACCCTGGCTAGCGAAAACAAACGCGACATCGCCGCCGCGATCGGCGTTTCGCGCATCGAGACGGGGGGCGGCGCCTACGCGCCGGACGCCGGCCCCCCGGCCGACGCCCTGCCCTCGCCGCTTCCGGCGCCGGGCGGCCATATCCTGCTGACCTCGGGAACGACCGGGCGTTACAAGAAGGTGCTGACCACCGTCGGCGCGGACGCCAAGGACATCGAGGGCAGGCACGCCCGCTATGCGGCGCTGGGCGAAGGGGTCACGCCCCAGGGGCCGGCATCGATCCTCAACCTGTTCGACCTGGGGCTGTGGACGGCCGCCGGCTACCAGCGGCCGATGATGACGTGGAGCGTGGGCGGCGGGGTGATCTTTCGCGACGGGCCGGACTTTCACCGCGCCTTCGACTGGCCGGGGATCACCCACACCCTGACCACGCCCCACTACCTCAGCCGCCTGATGGCGCAGCCACAAGACGCCTTCGCCCCCCAGAAGGACATGCAGCTGATCATCGTCGGCGGCGCGCTTTCCAAGCCGCTGGCTAACGAAACCCGGCGGCGGCTGACGGCGAGAATCGTCATCTCACTTGCGGCAACCGAGGTCGGCGGCTGGGCGCGCACAGTGGTCGAGAGCGATGAGGACCTGCGCTGGTACCGCCTCGATCCCGAGCGAACAGTGGAAGTGGTCGATGAAGACCGAAAGCCGCTGGCGCTTGGAAGGCTTGGCGAGGTCAGGGTCAAGATGCGTCAGGGTGGCCCCGCGGGCTATCTGGATGACGCCTCGGCCAACGCGAGCTTTTTCGGCGATGGCTGGTTCTACCCCGGCGATCTTGGCGTGCTCGACGGCAAGGGCCGGCTGGCGCTGTTCGGACGCGTCACCGATATCATTCATGTCCAGGGCGACAAGCATCCCGCCGAGCCTCTTGAGCGGGAATTGCAGGAAAAGCTGGGATGCGATGGCGTCTGCGTGCTTTCCGCTCCCGACCAGAGTGGGGTTGAGAAGCTGCATGTATTCATCGAGAGCCGCCGCGTGATCAGCCAGGCCGAACTCTCCCAGGCCGCCAGCGCCGTGCTCTATGGCTTCCCCGGGGCCCGTTTTCACCTGGTGGCGGCCCTGCCGCGCACGGCGAACGGCAAGGTCAAGCGGCAGGCGCTGACAGCGGCGTTTCACCAGCGTGATGCCTGACGGCGACAAAAGGAACGACGCCCCGCCCTGACACGTTGGCCAAGGCAGCCAAAGGGAGTGCTCAGGTGGCCAAAGACGTGGCGGACGGGGCCGCCGGGGCGGCGGGTCTGAAATATGTGCACGACTACGATCCCGGCATCCGGCGCACCGACGGTCCGGAGGCGCCGCGCTTCATTGGCGCGGACGGCCGGGAGGTCAAGCACGCCGCTACGCTGGAGCGCATCCGTCGCCTCGCCGTTCCGCCCGCCTGGACGCAGGTCTGGATCTGTCCCCACGCAAACGGTCACATTCAGGCGGTCGGCCGCGACGCGCGGGGCCGCAAACAATACCGCTACCATGCCGATTGGCGCAGCCACCAGGACGAAGCCAAGTTCGAGCGCATGGCGGCGTTCGGGCGCGCCCTGCCCCGTCTGCGCAAGCGCGTCGAAGCCGACCTCGCCTGGCGCGGCATGCCGCGCGAACGGGTGCTGGCCGCGGTGGTTCGCCTTCTCGAGGTGACCCTGATCCGGGTCGGCAACGATGAGTACGCCCGGACCAACAAGAGCTTTGGCCTGACCACGCTGCGCAAGCGGCATGTGACCCTCAGCGGCGTCGGGGCGGTGTTCGAGTTTCGCGGCAAGAGCGGGGTCACTCACAGGACGCAGTTTCACGACCGGCGCTTGGCGCGCATCCTGCGCGGCTGCGAGCACCTGCCCGGGCAGCGGCTTTTCCAGTACGTCGACGACAGCGGCGCGCGGCATGCGGTCGAAAGCAACGACGTCAACGCCTACATCCGCGAGGCGATGGGCGAGGCTTTCAGCGCCAAGGACTTCCGCACCTGGGCCGGCACGCTGGCGGCGGCCAGGGCTCTGGCCATGCAGCCCGGCGCGGAAAACGCCGCGCACCTCAAGCGAACCGTGGCCATCTGCGTCAAGGCGGTCGCGGGGCTGCTCGGCAACACGCCGACGGTGTGCCGGGCTTGTTACATCCACCCGGCGGTCTTCTCGGAATATGAATCGGGCGCGCTCAGCCGAAAGCTCGCCGGCGCTACCCGGGCGGCCGAACTGACGCTGCTGAAGATGCTGGATGAGGCTGCCGCTGGCTGACGGCCTGCGTGCGGTTCACGGCCGCTTCGCGCCCCCTCCACCCCCGACTGCGCCGGCGGTCCCCCTCCCCCGCTGCGCGGGTGAGGATTGAAGTAAAACTCCTCCACCGTCCTTGTATGGACCGGGGAGGTGGCGCGGCGCGATCAGCGCCGTGACGGAAGGGGCGCATGGGGGTTAAGGTGAAAAACTAAGCGGAAAGGCGGCCGGAATGCTGGGACAAAAACTGCGGTTCGGCGCGTTCATCGCCCCGTTCCATCCCAGCGACGAGAATCCCACCCTGGCCATCGAGCGCGATCTCGAACTGGTCCAGTGGCTCGATACCCTGGGCTATGAAGAGGCCTGGATCGGCGAGCATCACTCGGCCGCCCTGGAGATCATCGCCAGCCCCGAGGTGTTCATCGCCGCCGCGGCCGAGCGCACCCGGCATATCCGCCTGGGGACCGGGGTATCGTCCCTGCCCTACCACCACCCGTTCATGCTCGCCGACCGCATCAACCAGCTCGATCACATGACCCGCGGACGGGTGATGTTCGGTGTCGGTCCCGGCGCCCTTTCCTCCGACGCCTTTCTGATGGGCATCCCCGTGGCGCGGCAACGCGACATGATGGACGAGGCGCTGGACGTAATCATCAAGCTGTTGCGCGGCGAGGTGGTCAGCCACCAAAGCGACTGGTTCACCCTCGACAACGCGCGGCTGCAGATGACGCCCTTCTCGCGGCCCAGCGTGGAGATCGCCGTGGCCAGCCAGGTCTCGCCCACCGGCGCGCGCGCCGCGGGACGCCATGGCGCCGGCCTGTTGTCGCTGGGCGCCACCTCGGACGGCGGCTTCAATGCCCTGGCCTCCAACTGGAAGATCGCCGAGGAACTGGCGGCCGACAACGGCAAGACCATGGACCGAAGCGCCTGGCGGCTGGTTGGCCCGATGCACATCGCCGAAACCAAGGATCAGGCGATCGCCGATGTGAGGTTTGGCCTCGAGAAATGGCTCTACTACTTCCGCGAGATCGCCAATCTGCCGATCGTGCCCGACAACGCCGGCAAGGACCCGGTCGAGGCCTTCCTGTCGATGAGCATGGCGGTCGTCGGCACGCCGGACGAGGCGGCGGCGAAGATCCAAGCCCTGATCGACCAGTCGGGCGGCTTTGGCTGCTTTTTATTCATGGCTCACAACTGGGCCCCCTTTGCGCAGACCAAGCGGTCGTACGAACTCTTTGCACGCTACGTCGCCCCCCGATTCCAGCAGCTCAACGACAACCGGGAAGCCTCGATGGAGTGGGTGCGCGCCAACAAGACCGAGTTCACCGCCCAGGCTCGGATGGCGGTCGGCGCCCGTATCCTGCAGCATGCCCAGGAAAAAGGCGCCCAGGACATCAACCCCCAGATCGCCGCGATGATGGGCCTCGGCAAACCCAAGGCGGCGGAATAACGGGTGCGGCGTTTCGCTGGCGCGTCGGTCGAGATCGCCAAGCTTCGCGACTACTGTCTGAGCGACACCCACCCTCGCGGCCGACACAAGGCGAGGGTCATGCGATCACGTTTGGGGCTGAGCGCGGACGACGCTCAAGCGCTGCGACAAGCCCTATTGGGCGCCGTGCGTGATAGAGGCCAAGAATTGCAGGAGACTGACGTCGACTCCCATGGCCAGCGCTATGTCCTCGATTTCGAGATGACGACTTTGGCCGGAACGGCGACGGTTCGATCAGCCTGGATTGTTCTGGCAGACGACGACCTGCTACGATTGACGAGTTGCTATGTGTTGCAGTCAAGACGTCGGACCTCGCGTGAGAGCCCATGACAGTGCAGACCCCAACGACCCAACTTCTGGACGTTGTCGCCCTAACAATTGACTTGCCTGAAAAAGGCATGGTTCGCGGTCAAGTCGGGACCATTGTCGAAACCCTGTCTGCAGGCGTGTTTGAAGTCGAGTTCTGCGATGATCGGGGGCGCACGTACGCCCAACTGGCGCTCGACGAAAGCGCGCTGCTGGTTCTCCACTATCAGCCCGAGTCCGTCGGCTGACGACCATGCGCGCGGTAATCCGCAGGGATGGCGCGCTGGTCGTGGGCGAGATGGCGACGCCCGTTGCGCAGGCCGGCCAGACGCTGTGCCGCACCCTGGTCTGCGGAATCTGCGGTTCGGATCTGCATGCCCTCGATCACTACGATCGGATGATCGAGATGACCGAAAAGGCCGGTGGCTCGAGCCAGATGAAAAAAGGCGCCGACACCGTTTTTGGTCACGAGTTCTGCTGCGAAGTCATCGAACACGGCCCGGGCGAGGGCGGCGGTCTCAAGGCGGGAACGCGCGTGGTCTCGATGCCAGGGCTGATTACCGCCAGTGGTTTCGAGGCCGTCGGCTATTCGAGCCGCCTGCCCGGCGGATTCGCCCAGACGCTGCTGCTCAGCCAGGCCCTGCTGCTCGAGGTTCCCAACGGTCTGGGCGCAGAGCAGGCCGCCCTGACCGAGCCGTTGGCGGTCGGCGAGCATGCGGTAAACAAGGCGCAGCCCGAAGCCGACCATGTGTTCATGGTCGTCGGCTGCGGCCCGGTCGGTCTGGCGGTGATCGCGGCCCTGAAAGCGCGGGGCCTTGGCCCGGTGATCGCCGCCGACTTTTCGCCGCAGCGGCGAGCGGCGGCAGAGATCATGGGGGCCGACCGCATCGTCGACCCGGCCGAGGTCACGCCCCACGCGTCATGGGCCGATTTCGGCGTGCCCGGCAATCGTGCGCAGGCCTTTGTCGCCGCCGCGCAAGGCAGGAGCGTCAAGCGCCCGTTGATTTTCGAATGCGTCGGCGCGCCGGGCGTCGTCCAGTCCCTGGCTCTGGCCGCGCCGGCTGGCTGTCGCATCGTCGTCGCCGGCGTGTGCATGGAGAGCGATCCGATCGAACCGCTGGTGATGATCTCAAAGGAGATCGAGCTGCGTTACGTGCTCGGCTACAGCCCCGAGGAATTCGCCGCGTCGCTCAGAAACCTCGCGGAGGGCGCGACCCGCTATGGGGAGATCATCACCGGCGTCGTCGGCCTTGACCAGACGCCCGCCGCCTTTGACCGCCTGCAGAGCGACAAGAGCCAGATCAAGATTCTCGTGGCGCCCAATGGGACCCCGCCAGCCAGCTGACCGATCCATCTTCCGACCAGATTGGTCCCGCCTTGCGCCCCGTCCGTCACGGCGCTGATCGCGCCGCGACACCTGCCCCGCGTTGTGCGTGTGAAGGATTCCCTCGTCGAGGGCTTTGTGATTCCCTGAGGGTATATTTTCGGGGAGGTG
>DATCCB010000050.1:0-11001 GCA_036511515.1 Caulobacteraceae bacterium
CCCGCTTCGCGGGGCAGGAGTTTTCTGAATTCCTCACCCGCGCAGCGGGGGAGGGGGACCGCCGGCGGGAGCCGGTGGTGGAGGGGGCGCAGGGCGGCAATCAACCTGATCGGAATTCGCTCCAGCGCGCACTCGCAGACCCCTCGGCCGTTCGAATGAGCCAGTCGTGCGGGCTGGAAGCCCGCGCTCCGGAGCCTCTCCGCTACCGCGTTTGCTCACCATCGGCAATCGCCCAGCGATCGCCTCGTCCGGCCCGTCACGCCAGCAGGCTCTCCCTGGGGATGTGGAAGCGGACCTGGCGACGTCCGAAGTCGAGTTCGACCATGTTGAAATGATGCAGGATATCCATGCCGATAAGGATCGCCGGCCGTCCGGAAAGGCCCCAGATCTCAAAGGCGTGCAGGTCGGAAAACACCGCGCCCAGATTGCCCATCTTCAGGCCGCCCAGGCGCAACAGCGGCAGCGGTCCGATCTCGCCCATCGCCGTCTGGCCGGTGGCGCTGAGCAGTTGGACGCTTTGCAGATGCGCCGCCAACGCCGGCTGGCGGCGCGCGTCGCCATCGCGCAGGGCGAGATTGCCGACCGTGGTTTCCGATCCGGAGTCGAGGAAGGCGGTAATCGGCAGGCCGCCGGCGTCCGCGTCGACGACCGTCAGCTGGCCGAAGCGATAACGGGCCGGCACGGTCAGCGAGGTCTCGTCTCCGCCGGGCCTCGCCACCCGGGTCGCCTGGTTGTCCAGCTGCCCCGGCGACGGTCGGGAAGGGCCGATAAACAGGCGGCGATTCTGGAAATCGAGCTGCACGAGGCGGTCCTTGAAGACATCGACACCGAGAATGCCGTCCGCGCCGAGCGCCTGGGCCTTCAGAAGCAACATGCCGAGCCGCACGCTCGAAACCTGGCCGACAGCGAGGCGCCCGACCCGCACCGTCGCGGCCGGCTCGACCCCGGCGATCCCGTGGACCATGGCCGAGGGCCCGGGAGAAAAGCCGAGGCTCGCCGCCAGCTCCAATGACATCACTGAGCGGTTGGCTCCGGTGTCGACGACGAAGGTGAACGGTCCCCGGCCATCGATGGTGACCGGCGCGGTCATCCGGCGTGAGGGATCGACCGAGGTCCTGACTACCGACAGCGCGGCCGCCCCGCCTACCCCAGACGACGGCGGCTGCGGCCTGGGCCCTTCCCCGGCCAGATCGACGACCACCTGCCGGCGAGGCGGCGCGCCGATTTCCGCGCAGCCGGCCTGCGTAGCCGCCGCGAGCGCGGCCAGGCCCAGAGCGACTTCCCGCCTTGTGGTCACGGCTCGGCCGGGGCCTGGCCACCCTGATTGAAGCGATCGAGCGCGGCGATCACCTGGGCGACCAGCTCGCGTTCAGCGGCGCTGAGGTGCGGGCTCCAGACGTCGCAGATCAGGATCGCTCGGGGCCGGTCGCCGTCGTTCCAGGCCTCGTGCTCGATGGTGTCGTCGAACACCCATGCATGGCCCTCGCGCCACTGGCGGGTCTCGCCGCCGACCCGAAAGCCGCAGCCATCCGGGACGATCAGCGGCAGATGCAGCACCAGGCGGGTGTTGGCGACGCCGGTGTGCGGCGGGATGCGGGTGTGGGCCTTCAGGATCGAGAACATCGCCGACGGCGACCGGTCGTGCACCTTGGGCTGGTCGACCAGGGCCAGCGCGGCCATGGTCGCCGGACACCGCGCACAGTTCGCCGCGACGGGCGCGCCGTCAAACAGCAGATGAAAGGCGCTCCAGTTTAGCGACTTGTTCAGCTCCGCCCATTGATCGAGCGGCACGCCATCGGGATAGCTGACGTAAGGCTCCAGCTGGGGCGAACCATCGCCCCACACAGCCAACACCTCGCCCCGGATATCGTCCGTGCACGCTTCCAGCCCCTCGAGCCACGGAAATTCAGTCCGTTCATGGAACTCGATCGCCGGCAGGCCTGGATAGTTGAACTGAATCGGCTCCTGCTGGTAGATGCGCCGCCGCCCGGCGATCCCGCCGATGAAGGTCTCGATCCGCGCCGCCTCGACGGCGCCCGCGCGCCCCGACACCTTGGCCAGGTCGGCGCTCAGGGCGCCGGCCATCTGGGCGGTGTATCGATCGTGAACCTCCCTGGCGTGGGCCAGGGCGATGCGGGTCGGCTCGGGCAAACGATCGGGGGAAGGGGCCTGGGTCAGGGCGACGCCGTAGGCGGCCCCAGCCGGGCGCTCCCTCCCTTGGCGCTCGAGCAGTGAAGCCTTCATCAGCAGGGCCATGAAGTTGCGGGGCTCAACCGCCAGCGCGCGCTCGACGGCGGTCAGGGCATCGTCGACATCGCCAAGGCCCCGGTTGCACGCCGCCAAGCTCATCCACAGCCCCAGACTGTCGTCGACGCGGGCAACGGCCTGCTGCAGCAGCTCCCGCGCGCCGCGCAGGTCGCCCGAGCCCATCGCCCGATCCGCCGCCGCCTTGAACGCAGCCGCTTCGTCCTTGGGGGAGACACCGGGGTCAGTCATGCGCCTGCGCCCCTTCCGTCACGGCGCAAGGAAAAGCGCCGCGCCACCTTCCCCAATTCTCGGGGAAGGAGTTTAGAAAAATCCTCACCCGCCCTCTTGCGGGGGAGGGGGGTGAGGAACGGCCGCCGCGCCAGCGACGGCATGGGATCGACAACGATTTGTCGATCCCCGAGACGAACGCCCGCCGCATGCGGCGGGCTGGGCGGCGAAGCGGGTGGTGGAGGGGGCGCGCCGAGCTAATCCGCCACATAGCCGAACTTCCGGATCCAGGGCGCAAGCAGCGGCATGACCGGGGTCAGTTGCTCCGTATACGGACGCCATTGATCGACCCCTTCCGTATAGAGGCCCCTGCGCACCTGCTTGGCGCTCGGGGTGCGGATCGGGCGCGCGCGAGATCGCTCGGCGAACTCCCACATGGCGTCGTGCCAGTTGACGCCGATAAAGCCGCAGACCGCCTCGACCTCCGCCTTGAGATCGACGACCAGACCCTCATAGCGGACCAGGTGAAAATCCAAGGGCAGCAGGTCGCGGTAGATCGATGCCAGGCGCATGACGGCGTCGTAGTAGCGGGCCGCGCCGTCCAAGGTGAGAAGCTGGAACGTGGCCGGGTTCATCCCGAACCGGCGGCGAAAGCAGCTCAGCACAACATCGCGCGGATCCCGCACCGCGAAAAGGATCTTCGCATCCGGAAACAGCTTGGCGATCAGGCCGAGGATCACCGTGTTGAGCGGCATCTTGTCGATGAACACCTTGCCTGGGAGATCGGGGCGCCAGGCCGCGGCCTTTTGCCAGTAGTCGGCGCGCCAGCGATCGGCGGTTTCGGCGTCGAGGGTGGCCAGACGACCCAGCGTCGCCGGATTGGCGAAGAGCTCGCGCGACGGATCGACGAGAACCTCTCGTTCGTCGAGGGTGGCTATGCCCGGGTGGCTGCCCAGCACATTTTCCAGGAGGGTCGTTCCCGAGCGCGGGAAGCCGACGAAGAACACGTGTCCCGACGCATCGTCTTTGCCACGCGCGGGCGCGGGCGGCGAGGAGGCCCACTGAGCCCGGTCGGCGGCCCCGAAATAGGCGATCAGCGACTCGACCATTTCCAGGACGCTGGTCGCATCCTCGCCGGCGAACCGGGGCGCGTAGAGCCTGCGAAGCTCCTCGTTGGCTTGCGTGTAAGCGACGAAAGCCTCGGCGGCGCGGCCCTGGTGGGCCAGCGCGTCACCCATCAGGCCGATGGCATTGACGCGCACCTGAGAAGAGAGGGCGGAACGCTCCAGCACCTGGGCGATGCGCGTCTCCGCCTGGCCGCTCTCGCCCGAATCGTTTTCCAGTTCGGCGAGCACCAGAATGGCGCCATCCTGGCCTGGATCGAGGGCCAGGGCCCGCCCGGCCAGCGCCTGAGCCTCTTGCGTCCTTCCTTGCCGCTGGGCCACCCACGCGAGCCCGGCATGGGCGTCGGGATAGTCGGGCCACAACGAAATCGCCCGCTCATAGGCCTCGCGCGCGTCGTCCAGCCGACTGAGCGAGGCCAGCGCCTGGCCCTTGTGATAGTATGACTGCGGCAAGGCCGGATCGATGGCGATGGCGATGTCGTGCAGCCTGATGGCGTCGGCGGCCTTGGCCTGCTTCATCAGGTTGGCGCCCATGGCGTTGATGATCAGCGTATCGCGCGGGGCCAGTTTCCAGGCCTTGCCCAACAACGCCATGGCTTCAGGATGCCGCCCTTGGCTGTCCTCATCGTGCGCGGCGAGATTGTAGAACAGCGGGACTTCCAGGCCGTCCGCCAGCGCGGATTTGGCCATGGCGATGGCCCGCGCGAGATCGCCGGCCTCGAGAGCCGCCGTCACTTGCGATGCGCGAGCGGTGTCACTCCGAGCTTGAGTTTTCTCCGCTGTCGCCATTCAGTCCTTATCTCCCGTCGCCGCGTTGCGCCCCTTCCACCCCCGCGCCGTGCGGCGCGGCGGTCCCCCTTCCCCGCTTCGCGGGGCAGGAGTTTGCGATAAATTCCTCCCTCGCAAGCGCAGCGCGGCGGGGGAGGGGGACCGCCCGCGAAGCGGGTGGTGGAGGGGGCGCATGGCAGCTTAAGGCAGAACGCCGGCCGATTGAACCACGCGCTGCTAGTCCCGGTATCCGAATTTCGCCACCCATGGGGCGAGGATCGGGATTATCGGCGCCAGGTCGGCCGCGTACCGGCGCCATTGTCCAACGCCGGCGGCGTAGAGTCCTCGGGCGACCTGCGTCGAACTGGGCGTGGCGACCGCGCGGCCGTCGAGCCGGCTGGCGAATTGCGCCATGTCCGCGCTCCATCGCGCGCCGACAAAGGCGCAGGCGGCCTTGGTCGCGCCTTCGAAATCCTCGACCAGGGCCTCATAGCGGTGAAGCTTCAGGTCCAGCGTCAGCTTGGTTCGGTAGATGTCGGCCAGGCGCATGACCGCGTCGTAAAAGCGCGCGGTCCCATCGAGAGTCAGGAACTGGAACATCGAGGCGTTCATGGCGAACCGCTGGCGAAAGCAGCTCAAGACCACATCGCGCGGATCGCGCAGGGCGAAGATGATCCGGGCGTCCGGGAACAGCTTGGCGATGATCGGCAGCTTCATGGTGTTGAGCGGCAGTTTGTCGATGACGATCTTGCCGCCGGCCTCGACGCCAAGATCGGCGATGCGGTCCCAATAGGCCGCGCGCCGAACCCTCAGCGGCTCGTCCTCGATGGCCGCCAGGCGATCGAGGCCGACCGGGCTGCTCATGAACTCGCGCACCAGCGGCGCCAGAGTATCCTTCTCTTCGAGGGTCACCACATCGTCGGCGCGAGCCAGCACCTGCTCGAGCAAGGTCGTGCCGGAGCGTGGAAAGCCGAGAATGAAGACGTGCGAGGAACTGGGGGATCGGTTCAACGAGTCGGGCGGTCCCCACGCGGGCTTGGCTGCGGTGAGAAAGTAGTCGGTGACCCAGGCCAGCCACTGCGGCGTGGTTTCGGCGCCGCCGGCCGCGAACCGCGATTTGTAGCGTTCGCGCAAGGCCGCGTTGGCTGTCGCGAAGTGGGCGAAGGCTTGCCTGGGCCGGTCGAGGCGTTCCTGGACGTCGCCCATCAGTCCATGGGCCAGCGCGAGATCCGCGGGCGTCAGGCCGGACCAGCCCAGCAGGTCGATCAGGCGCTCTTTGGCGGCCTCGAAGTCTCCCTGCGCCAGGTCGGCGCCGGCCATGGCCAGGACGGCGGTCGGTTGCCGCGTATCGAGGGCCAGGGATCGCAGAGCCAGATCTCTGGCCACGCCCCAATCGCCTCGCCGGCCGGCGAGAGACGCAAGGCAGGCCAATGGCGGCCCGGCCGCCGGATTGAGCGATACCGCGCGCTCGTGGCTTTGGCGGGCGAGGTCCAGCTCGCCCAGCGCCTCGAGCGCCCAGCCGCGGTTGAAGTGGGCGGGGAAGAAGTCGGCCTTGGCGGCGATGGCGGCGTCGAAGGCCTCGACCGCATCGCCTGGCCGATCGAGGTTTGCCAGGCACAGGCCAAGAGCGTTGAGCGTCGGGACGTCGGCCGGTGCGATTGCTCTGGCTCGATTGAGGTCAGCCAGCGCCCCCTCATAGTCGCCGCCCGCCTCCTTGCGCCAGGCGCGCAGGTTCAACAGCAGCGGATGTTCGGCGCCATCGGTGAGCGCCGCCTGCGCAAGATCCGCCGCCCGCGTCAGATCGCCGGCGCGCGCCGCATCGGCGACGGCGCGGAGGGATGGGTCAACACTGGCCAATCACGCCGCCACAACCGCCTTGATCGCGACCAGTTCCTCGCGGGCGACGATTGCGGCAACCGAAAGGTCGTGCTGGGTCTGAAGATTCATCCAGAACTCTGGGCTGGTGGCGAAGACGCGTCCGAGCCTAAGCGCGGTGTCGGGTGTCACCGGTTGCTTCTCGCGAATCAATCGCTCGATGCGGGTGCGATCCTTCAGGCCCATGGCTTTTGCCAAGGCGCCCGCCGTGAGACGATATTCGGGCAGGAAGTCCTCGCGAAGGTGCTCACCTGGATGGGCGAGTGGCTGCGCGAAGGCGGTGTAATCATGGGTAGTCATTTTGCAGCCTCCTACTCCTCCCTTCCCTTTATGGCTATGGCATTCCCACATCTCGAAGATCGGCCCTCAAAAGACCTCTCCCAAAGGGAGAGGGAGGGGCCCGCGCCCGGAAAGGGCGTGGGACGGTGAGGGGTTACGCGGCTGGGATGCTAACCCCTCATCTTCCCACCGCTTGCAGCGGCGGGCCCCTCCTTCTCCCTATGGGAGAAGGGTTCCGGACGTGCCTTCGCCATGTGCGAATCCGGTAGCCCCCTTATGGGGAGGGTCGGCCCGAAGGGCCGGGGTGGGGGAGTCTGACAATGCGCAAGCGCCCTTAGATGATCGACACTTCCCCACCCCGATCGCTGCGCGATCTTCCCTCCCCATGAAGGGGAGGGAGGCGCCCCCAACGAAAAACGGCGGCCCGGGAGGGCCGCCGTTGATCGTAACGTCCGGGACTTCGATCCTAGAAGTCGGCGGTGAACCCGACGAAGATCGTCCGGCCCAGGGAGTCGTAGACGCCTGGGAAGGTGTTGCCGTTGCCGAACGGAGGCGAAGCCAGGCCGATATTGGACTGGTCGACGACGGGCGGGTCCTTGTCGAAGATGTTGTTGACGCCGGCCCGCAGATTGACGCCGTCCTTGACCCTCCAGGTCGCGGAAAGGTCGAAGTAGTTGAAGGCCTTGATGCGGTCGATCGGATCGGTGTCGTTGTTGAACACGCCAGCCCGGCCCGCGAGCAGCGGATTGGAACTGGAAATGTCCGGACGAACACCCGAGATGTAGCGCCATTGCAGCGAGATCGCGAGATTGTCGAATGGCGTCTCCCAGGTAATCCGCGCCTTGTGCCGCCACCGCGGCGTCGGCGTGCCGCAGGTTGCGCCGTAAAGCCCAACGCAATCGTACTGGCCAATCCTGGGCGACGGCTGAAACACGTATTCGTCGGTGTAGGTGCCGTTGAAGCTCAGAGCCAGTCCGCCGTAATCGCCGATGTGCAGGTCGGCCAGGGTCGTGCGGTAGTTGGCCTCGACGTCGATGCCGCGGGTGTGCAGGAAACCCGTGTTGACGTTGGTGTTGGTGACGAATCCACCCGGCCCGACGATCGAACCGGTCAGCGGGTCACGATGGATGAGGTTACAGAAGAACTGGCCGTTGGCGGACTCGGTGTTGGTGGTGGTGTCGTAACTCGACAGGCACTTGTTGACGATGGTCGATGCCCCGTAGGCGCCGATCAGGTTCTTGATGTCGATGTCGAAGTAGTCGACCGACATGGTGAAACCCCGGAAGAAGGTCGGCTGGAAGACGATGCCGAAGGTGTAGGTATCGGCAATTTCGGGGGTCAGGTTGGGATTGCCTCCGAACAGCGCCGTGCACTGAGCCGCGGGGCAGGGAAGCGCCCCGTTGGGCCCCGCCCCCTGATACTGACAGGCGGCCGAGGTGTTGCCCGCGCAAGGGTCACTGAAAGCGAACAGGCCCTGGAAGTTCGGCGTGAACAGCTCGACCGTATTGGGCGCCCGCACCGCGCGATCGTAGCTGCCGCGGAAGTGGACGTCCGGGATCGGCCCGTACTCGGCCCCGAACTTGTAGGCGTTGGTGCTGAAGCTGCCGCCGACGCCTTCCTTGGTGTAGTAGGAGTAGCGATAGCTGCTGTCGAACTCCAGCAGGTCGGCCAGGGGTTGATGCTGAGCAATCGGCACGCGGACTTCGCCGAACAGTTCCTTGACGTTGAAGGCGCCGTCGACCCCGGTGGTGGGGCCGCCTTGGCCGGCGAGGTCGCCGGTCGAGAACTCCTGGTCAACGGCCAGGTGGATCCGCTCACGGCGATACTCCGCGCCGAACGCGACGCCGATGCCGTCGTTGGCCAACGGGCTCTTCAGCCCATAGGTACTCAGATCGCCGGTGATCGAGCCGCTGAGCACCTCCTCAGATGACACGCCCTCCTTAGACCCGGCGCCCGAGATGTAGTTCGCGGCGGCCGGGGACAGCAGGCCGGGACCAAAGAGGTTCGCCGGTACGCAGAGCGGGTCGGTGCCGGTGATCACCGACAGACAGGTCGGCACGCCTCCCACATCGACGACCTGCAGGGCGTTCTTGGCCCGCGCGATCGAGACTTCGCCGGTGTAGCGCTCCTGATAGACGGTTTCGCCGTACTGGTAATAGGCGTCGTAGTGCCAGCCCTCGGCGATCTCTCCACGAAGGCCGAAGTTAACGCGATATTGGGTGTGGCGCAGGTCGTCCTGACGGTTGCCCAGTTCAGGCGTGCGGCGGCCGATTTCCGTGGTGATGTTGCCGGTTGTCGCCCCGCCGCAGAGATCGGCCTGGTTGACTGGGTTGGCCGCCAGGAACGGGTTATCGCAATTGATCGTGTAGTGCGGACCGATGAACAGGCCGCTGGGCGCGATCTGCGCGATCGTATGGTTATCGGAGAACATAAAGTTCGAGTAGACTTCAACGTGATCGTTGATGTCGTAGTGGGCGAAATATCCGCCCTCATACCGCGTCTGCGGCCGCTGGAAGTAGTTGAACGGCGCGTAGTTGTAGGGGACTTTCACCGTTGTGAAATTGCCGGCGACACCAGGCGTAGTGCTGGGAGTTCCGTAGAACACGCCGCTCGCCGCCGCGGCTGGCGCCAGGGTGACGAAAAAACCCTGCGGGACGTTGCTCGACCCGCCGCAGTAGTGGGCGTCGTTGCCGCTGTTGGTGTAGACGGCGCAGGCGGAATAATCGCGCTTGTCTTCGGTGACGGCGTCAATCGAGCGGTAGCCGGCATAGGCGGTGACATTGCCTTTGCCGTCCGGCGAATTGGCGCCGATGATCAGGGTGATGTCTCGGTCCCATCCATCGACCGCGTCTTTCGGCACCGCGATGTTCACCGGAGCCCCGGAGGGATCGGCTTTTTGGAACAGGGCCTGGGTGGTGCTGTCGTGCTGGTCGTGCTGGGCGAAGCCGAACTGGCCGTCGACGCGGACGCCTTCGAAATCCTTCTTCATGATGAAGTTGACCACGCCGGCCAGGGCGTCGGAGCCGTAGACCGATGATGCGCCGCCGGTCAGCACTTCCACCCGGTCGATCAGGGCCGAGGGAATGGCGTCGAGGTCGGCCACTGGTTCGGCGGTGTCGGCGGGCGGCAGGCGTGTGCCATCGACCAGCACCAGAGTGCGCACGGTGCCAAGGCCGCGAAGGTCGACGGTGGCCGTGCCCGAGGAGCCGTTGGAGACGCCGCCGCCCTGGTCGGCGAACACCTGGGGCAGGTTATTGAGCAGGGTCTCGACGTTGGTCGTGCCCTCGAGCTTGACTTCGGTGTCGCTGACCACGGCGACCGGGCTGGTGCTGGTCAGGTTCGGCTGCGGAATGCGCGATCCGGTCACCACCAGTTCGGCCTGGGGGTTGGCCGCTCCGGCGACGGCGCCGTTGGCGCCGGTGTCGGCGGTCGCGGTTGCCGTCGCGTCGGCGGTGGCCGCGTAGGCGCCCGTGGCGGCGAGCAGCGCGGCGCCGGTGATCATTGACGACGCGAAAAGACGCGCGCGCATGGTCGAATTGGTCAAGTTGGGTCCCTCCGAACAGCGACGGCGCGCCGCTCCTTTGAGCGGCGGCCGCGCTACGACCTAGATTGATCCGGGTGAAAAGCCCCCCGGTTAAGCCGTTGTTAGCCAGCGCCGCACCCGGCGGTCAACGCGGATTGCGCATCGGTAAGGTGATCGTGGCGACGTGTCACATTCGGGTCACAGAGCGCCTTGATTGCGTGCGCCTCGGCATGTTCGCGCCCCATTTGGACGCCCGCGGGGCCCTTTTTCGCGCGATCCGCACTGCGCCTTGGCACTATAAGAGGCGATGAAACGCGCCGAAGGGGGGTTCATGAACCTCAGTCAAAAAGCCCTGATCGCATTCGCCCCCTTGGCGCTGCTGGCTTTGTCCATCGCCGCGCCCGTCCCCGCGGCGGAAACGCCTTCCGTTGCGCCGGTGGTGCAGGGCGTCATCGACTGCCGCAAGATCCCCGAGGCCGACGCCCGGCTGGCCTGTTTCGACAAGGCGGCGGCTAGCCTCGAGGTTTCCCAGGCCAAGGGCGACCTCGTGACCCTCGATCGGCAGCAGCGCCGAACGGTCCGTCGCCAGGCGTTCGGCCTTATCCTGCCGTCCCTGGCCATGTTCGATCGCGGGGAAAAGCCCGAGGATGTCGACCGCGCCACCTTCACTATCGCCTCGGCCTACCGCAATGCCGCCGGCAAGTGGGTGATGCGCATGGATGACGGGGCGATGTGGCGCCAGATCGACGACAACACCCTGTTTCGCGCGCCTCACCAGGGATCCACCGCCGACATCCGCAAAGCCGCGCTGGGCAGCTTCTTTCTCAAAGTCGACGGCCAGCCCGCGATCCGCGCGCATCGGGATAATTGAGGGGCGCATGGCTCGGCTTCGCGCCCCCTCCGTCTCGGCGCTCCGCGCCGATCCACCTCCCCCGCAAGCGGGCGGGGGAGGAGTTT
>DATCCB010000051.1:0-9769 GCA_036511515.1 Caulobacteraceae bacterium
CGTGGTGGGCCTCTATATGAACCCACCCGACGGCGCCATCGTACTCAGCTTCGACGAGAAGTCCCAGATCCAGGCCCTGGACCGCACCCAGCCTGGCCTGCCGATGAAGAAGGGGCGGGCCGGAACCATGACCCACGACTACAAGCGCCACGGCACGACCACGCTGTTCGCCGCGCTCAATGTCCTGGACGGCTCGGTCATCGGCCGCTGCATGCAACGCCACCGCCATCAGGAGTTCATCCGCTTCCTCAACCAGGTCGAAGCCAAGGTCCCGGCCGGCAAGATCATCCACGCCATCGTCGACAACTACGCCACCCACAAGCACCCCAAGGTGCGCGCCTGGCTCGCCCGCCATCCCCGATGGACCTTCCACTTCACGCCTACCTCGGCGAGCTGGCTCAACGCCGTCGAGGGCTTCTTCGCCAAACTCACCAAGCGAAGGCTCAAGCGCGGCGTGTTCCGATCGATCGTCGATCTCCAGGCCGCCATCAACCGCTTCCTTGCGGAGACCAACAGCGATCCAAGACCCTTCACCTGGACCGCCGATCCAGACAAGATCATCGCCGCCGTCAGACGAGGGCACCAAGTATTAGATTCGATCCACTAGTAGCCGCAAGAGCGGGCGGTGCGCGTGTTAGCGCAGGAATTGGGTCCATCCGCCCGCCTCTGCGATCCGTCGGGCAGCCCTATGTCCGCGTGCGGTCGGTTGCGCGCCGATACCTGCCGAAGACCCATTCGGGGAGCGTCATGAGCAAGACCGCCCCGACCAACAGGACCAAGCCAAGCAGATTCCACCCATTCGCGCCGAGTGGAAGGACGCCGGCTCCGTACAGGATCGATGCCCCCGACATGGCCAGAAGGAAGGGCCCGGTGAAGTAACAGTGGACCCGACCACAACGGAAGGCGTTGGCTAGGCAGACGCCACCCATGATCACGCAGGCCACGGCCCAGATCGCTGCGCGCACGCCGGTCGTCAAAGGCAGCGCACCACTGGCGGCGATCGCCGCGGTCGGTAGGCCATAGCCGAGCAATGGCACGCGCCAGTCGCGCAGGAGGTCGCGCGCGGCGCGGGGCTCGATGCTCATGAACAGCTCCTTTCCGTAATCCCCTGAGCGGGCGGACAGGGCGCGGTCCCGTAGGAGCAGTAGACGCAGCACCGCCCAGGCAGCGGCCTCAACTCTGCGCCGCAGGCTGGGCAGTCGAAACGCCAGACGCACGCGTCGGTCGGCATGATCTCTTCGTGGCGTGCGCCGCACTCAGGACAAGTGAGCGTGCAGGCCAGGATCAGCTCGCCAGTGGAGTGGGTTGCGGTCATCGCTGGCGAGCCTACTTTCCGTATCATGGTACGGAGTCAAGCGATGGCTGACGACAATACGATCGGCGGTCTGGCGAGGGCGGAGAACGTCAACGTCGAGACGATCCGCTACTACCAGCGGCTGGGCTTGCTGGATGAGCCACTGCGACCGCCGCGCAGCGTGCGCCGCTATGGCGCGGCGCACCGTGAGCGGCTGCGGTTCATTCGCGCCGCAAAGTCGATGGGCTTCACCTTGGCGCAGGTCGCCGCCCTCCAGAAGTTGCGCCAGCGGCCCTCATGCGAAGTCGGCCGGACGCTCGCCGTCGATCAGCTGGTGGTGATTGAGGCGCGCATCGAGGAACTCACTGCGCTCAGCCACGAGCTCAGAGGCTGGATCGCACGCTGCAACGCCAACCAGGAGGAATGGGTCTGCCCGCCGCTAAGGCTGCTTGAGACGTCGCAAGCGACCGGCGACGGGGCAGCCGTCTGAGCCTGCATGGCCCCCGTCGCCTATGCGCCTTACACGCCGCTCGACACGCCGAAGGTTGTCGCGCCCGACATCTGGATCGTTGACGGCCCCGAGATCCGGTTTGGTCTGCCCGGGTTCAAACTGTCCCATCCGACCCGCATGACGGTCGTGCGCCTGCCTCAGGGCGGGCTGTGGCTCCATTCTCCGACGGCGCCGACCGAGACTTTGCTTAGCAGCCTCGAGAAGATCGGTCCGGTTCGGTTCCTGATCGCCCCGAACAACTTCCATTATTGGTGGATTCCCGACTGGAAGGCGCGCTTCCCGGAGGCGGTGGCGTGGGGGCCGCCCGGTCTTCAACGATCAGCGAGGCGGACTCTGCAGCCGCTGCGTCCGTTGGACGACGCGCCGGCCGTCGAATGGGCTTCCACGATCGACCAGTTGTTGCACTTGCTGGTGATGGGCGGCGGCGCGGAGGCCCGGGATGCCTGGAAGAGCTTCGCCCGCCTCGTTTTGCAAGACGGAACCTGAAAGGACGAGCCGATGGATGCCTCACTCGCAAGCCGGCGCGGGACCTTGCGGTATCAGAGCCCGCAAAGCACGCAGACGCTCGCCGAAGGTCTGGCCGAATACTACGCGGCCAACGAAGGGATCGTGACCCGCCCGAGCGACCTTCCGCCAGCGAGCGCCCAACTGTTCCGCTCACATGACCTGTGCCACGTGATCTTTGGGTTGAGCACGAATCTGAGCGATGAAGCGATGGCGGACGCCCGCACCATGCTCTCCTGCGACGTCGGATTCGCCCGATACGCCGACTATCTTCGGACGGACAGTCAGGCCAAGGCGCTCTTCGCTCAATTCGGAGTGTTGCAGTCGATCTGGATCACGGTTCGTGCCCTGCCGCGCATCTTCAGGGCTGTCCTCGAAATGAGGCGGGTCCGCAAACGATGGCCCTGGACGCCGCCTGACGACTATCTGGGCCGCAGCCTCGCCGACCTCAGACGCGAGCATGGCATTCGGCTGATCTGAACCTCCCGGAACAAACACGGCCGTTGGGGTTAAATTGCCCGATCCTCAAAACCGAAGGAGTCATACGACGTGCTCAAATTGATCGAAGGCCTGCCAGAGAATGTTCTTGGCGTCGAGGCCACGGGCAAGATCACGCACAAGGACTATCAGGACACGCTTATCCCGCAAGCCGAAGCTCGAATGGCCAAGGGGCCGATCCGGATGCTCTACGTCTTGCGCAGCGACATCACCGACTTCTCGCTCGAAGCGCTCTGGGACGATAATGCCTTCGGACTTAAGCACTGGCATGACTTCAGCCATATAGCTGTCGTCACTGACCATCCCTGGATGCGGTCCGCCATCAGCCTTTTCACACCATTCTTTCCTGGAGAGGTCAGGATGTTTAACATGGCTGAACTGCAGGCGGCGAAAGCTTGGATCTGCGCCAAGACATGATAGCTAGCAGTTAATCGCTTAGTTTCTGAGTCCACGCTCCTGCGACCTTCCGGCCGTCTGCGAGCAGGTATGGCCGCGTTGCTCGTCCACGAACCGTGAGGACAGCCTTGGAAGGGTACCAAGCGTCAGATTCTATCCACTAGTGGATAAAATCTGACACTTGGAGGCTTGTTCACTCCCGGTCCATCGTCGCATCGAACGTCCGCTTCGGGTCGACCTGTCAAAGGCGGCTTTCGACCCAAAGTGGTCATCACCGCGGAGTCGACCTGGCGACGCCAACCCGACAATTTTCATGAGCGGCGGCGCGAGCCAGGATCGGGCGCCTGACCAAAGACCCCGCGCGCTACGGCCCTACCGCGTCAACGCGAGCTGGCGATAGATTTCCGAGCCCAGGATTTTGCGCATGGTCTCCCTTTGCATCCCCATATCGTGGGCCTTGTCGAGCGACCCGTACTGCGCCACCGCCGACTTCTCGGCGTCAGCCAGCGGTCGATCGTACGCCGCCAGGTTCTTGAACACGACGACAAGCACGAGGTTGGCTTCGCCCGACCTCGGATCGAGAGGCTGTTCGATGCTGTAGCTCAAGATCGCGCCCGCGCGTTTGCCCTCCTCCATCGAGGTTCGCCAGCCGGTTGCGAGGTCGTGGGTGTAGGCGGTTAACTGGCCGGGCATGACCTGGATCTCGGTCACCTGGGTCACCGTCCCGTAACTGTAGTTCCGCGGCGCGACCTGGGCCGAAACGCCCATTGCGCTCAGGTTCAGCAAGCCGATCGCGACGGCGGTCATGGCTAGGCGATGGTTCATGGAGGGCCCCCAAGAGTTTGTTCGCAATTGAACGGCGTCACTGGCGCACAACCGATTTCAAGAAGCAAGCCAGGGGGAGAATCGACCGCGAGCCGACCTTGGCGGCGTCCGCTTGTAGGCTCGACAGGACAAGGTCCGCTTCCGGGCGCCTGCGCGGCCTAGAGATTGGGCCCAAGGGCCATCTTGCGAGCCAGCCTGCCCCCTATTCGGGCGGGGCTTGAGGTCCGCTTTCGACCCATCTCGGTCTTTCGGAACGTCCGTTTGCCGGCACTGGCAACGAATTGGATTTGGTCCAATCTCGACGTTACCTGAACCAGCAGAGCTGTTCGGACGTCGCTAAGAGTTTCCCGCTCCGACTCCAGAGACTAGACTTTTCGCCTACGGTAGAATGTTCAATCCGCGTGCCGATCGTGTCGGAAAGGATGAAATCGTCGCCACACGTACGGAGTTCAGCGTCAGTGGCGTGTATGTAGAGCGACAGCGTAATCGTCGATGACGGGCGCCGGCCATCGCTGATGAAATACACGCGCGGCGCGCCAATATCGCACAAATAGGCGAGTTGCACAGTATCAAGCGGGCGCCCGGAGTCTTCACGCTGCCAGGTTAGCGAACGTGTTGAGTTTTGATTGAATGGCGTATCGGGGGCCACTCTGCGCTGGTCGTTATGCTCGGAAAATGGGCCTGCCGACCCATGGTAAGTCTCCAAGCCCTCAGGGGCCGGAACCTCGGGCATTGCCGACTCCACAAAGCCTTGGCTGTCGCGGCGTTTCGCCAGCACGATGGTCGCCGCGACAGCGAGATCGTCGCTCCCCTCAACCGATAGATCGCACCGCCAGTGCGCCAGCGACCGGCTCCCACCGAGAGACTGCCTGCGCAAAGTCAGCGAGCTGCCGGCTGGCACAGGATTCAGGAAGTTGACCGTCAATGCCGAAGCCGAGCTTTCGGCCGAAGGACCATCGAGCACGGCTTTCAGCATCAACGCCGCGATCCAGCCGCCAAACATACCGGACGGCCCGAGATAAGCCGGGTCGGCGTGGCCGCGATAGAGATTGGGGCCAAGGGTTTCGAGCGCGAGCGAGTCATTCAATGCGGTCATGTGTTCCCCCAGAGGCGACCATAAGCTCCGAAATCGCCGCGTAACGTCCGCTCTCGTGATTAGACTCGGGGTCCGTTCGCCACCCTTCTGCGACATTCAGAGAGTCTGTTATCTGGCATCGACGAGACGACAGTTTACCCGCCCCGGCGACGTCCCAAAAGTCGGCGCCAAGTGTCAGAATCTATCCACTAGAAGGGATAGTAGCGGAAGCTGGTGAAAATCGAATTCTCGTTGGCGCTTAGCGCGCCGCCGACTCCTCTGGGGCTCGGAGGTCTATGTCGAAAGCCGCACGGTCGATGTGCACATCGGCCGGTTGCGGCGGGCCCTGGCGGTGGTCAAGGAAGTCGATCCAATACGGACCGTACGCTCCGCAGGCTATTCTCTCGACCTCTAGCGCTGGCCCTGCGGCTGACCCCGGATCAGGGGGCGTTTTCGCTGCGCGTGTGCGACAGCCACAGCCTTCGCAGCACCGTCGGCGTTTCGGCGGCCGGCTCGGAAAGATCGAAATAATGGCTGAAACTGAGACTCAATCGCTCACCGCGGCGCCATACGACGCGCGCCTTGAAGGCGAGAGCATGATTGAGATCGATCAGATAGAGCGGGTCGCCAATGAAGTCGGCGCCCGTGAGGCGCACGCGCGCGCCGCGACGCGACATGTCCAAAATGGCGCAGTGAATGCTCAT
The DNA here is from genome assembly GCA_036511515.1 of Caulobacteraceae bacterium. GTDB lineage: Bacteria > Pseudomonadota > Alphaproteobacteria > Caulobacterales > Caulobacteraceae > Acaudatibacter. The sequence continues at coordinate 5,808 of DATCCB010000051.1, forward strand.
CTGGGCCGCCGAATGGACAATCAGGCCACTGAACAGAACCCGCCTGCGCGGCTCGGTCCTGGCTTCTATGACTACCTTGTCGGATTCCTGAATTGACATCGTGGACATACCGCATGGCCTCCCGCGCGAGCCCCTTCAAGATTGGCGCCAACCTGGAACTACGCCCAACATGGTTGCCGATACCTTGACGCGGGGCCGAGCCTAGGCTGGATGACGCCGACGAGATGAGGCGTTCGCCGAGATTGGACCGCTCCCCAATGCCGTTTTCCGCCGATTTTCCAGCCGCGACCGAGGCGCAATGGCGGGACCTCGTGCGCAAGACCCTCAAGGGAGCTCCGATCGAGACCCTGACCAGCCACACGATCGAGGGGCTCGAGGTTGCGCCCCTCTATACGGCCGCCAATGCCCGGCCGCCGATGCCCTTCGAGCCGGCGCCGCGCGTTGGCGAGCGGCCCTGGGACCTGCGCGCCCTCGTCGAACACCCAGATCCCGCCATCGCCAATGACCAGATCCTGCAGGCGCTGGAGGGTGGCGCGGCGTCGGTGCTGTTGCGCGTCGGCGCCGAAGGCCGCGCCGGAGTGGCGATCAACGACGCAGAGGCGATGGCGCGGGCGCTGGACGGTGTGATCACCGAAGTGGCCGCCGTCGCCCTCGATGCCGGTTTCCTCGGCTTGAAATGCGCCCAGTGGTTGGCCTCAGCGGCCAAGGCGGCTCCCGCCGCGCGGCTGGAGTTTCATCTCGATCCCCTGTCCAGCTTTGCGCGCGAAGGGGCAAGCCCGGGGCCGATCAAGGCCCACGTGGAAGCCTGCGCCGATGCGGCCGCTTCCTTGGCGACGACCTATCCGCGGGCGCGGCTGTTCCTGGCCGCGGGCCAGGTGGTCCACGAAGCCGGCGGGGGGGAGGCGGAGGAGCTGGCCTTCGCCATGGCCGCCGCCGTCGCCTACGCCAAGGCCCTGGTCAGCGCCGGCCTGCCGCTCAGCCGGGCTTTCGGGGCCATCGCGGTTGGCCTTGCGGTGGACGCCGACGTGGTCCTGTCGATGGCCAAGCTGAGGGCGGCCCGGGTCCTGTGGCGCCAGATCACCCGAGCCTGCGGAACGGAGCTCCCGGTGCGGCTCGAAGCGCTGTCGTCGGGGCGAATGCTGACCCGCGCCGATGCCTGGACCAATCTGGTGCGCCTCACCCTGGCCGACTTCGCCGCCGCGGCGGGGGGCGCCGATGTCATCGCCCTGGGTAGCTTCACCGCCGCGCTTGGCGCGCCGACCCCGTTTGCCCTGCGCCAGGCGCGCAACATCCAGCTGATCCTGATGGAAGAGGCCGGGGTGGGCCGCGTGGCCGACCCCGGCGCCGGGGCCTGGTCCGTCGAATCGCTGACCTTTGACCTGGCGCACGCCGCCTGGGACAACTTCACCGCCATCGAAGCCGCCGGCGATCTCATCGAGGCTCTGACGAGCGGCCTCATCGCCGATCGGGTAGGCGAAACGCGCGCGGCGCTCGCCGCGGGACTGGCCTGCGGCGCCATGAAGATCGTCGGCGTGACCGACTATCGCGGCGACGATGATCCCCCCGCCGTCGAGACGCTCGTCCCGACGGTGGCCGGCGCGCCCGATCCGGGTCTGCCTGGTCCGGACAGCGCCTGCCGGGCCCTTGCGCCGATACGGCTGGAGGCCCTCGCGCAATGACGGGTTTCCCCGACTTTTCCCAACTATCCCTCGACGACGCGCTTCCGCGGGGCCCGAAGGAGAGTGCGGCGGACGTTTCGCAGACGCCGGAAGGCATCGCCATCAAGGCGAGATACGCGCGCTCCGACATCGGCGGACTGGAATTCCCGGGCGGCTATCCGGGTCTCGCCCCTTTTGTCCGCGGGCCCTATCCGACCATGTATGTGACCAATCCGTGGACCATCCGCCAGTATGCGGGTTTTTCCACCGCCGAAGATTCCAACGCCTTCTACCGGCGCAATCTGGCCGCCGGGCAGATGGGTCTTTCGGTGGCCTTCGATCTGGCCACGCACAGGGGCTACGATTCCGATCACCCGCGCGTGGCCGGCGACGTCGGCATGGCCGGGGTGGCGATCGATTCGATCCTCGACATGCGGATCCTGTTCTCCGAAATCCCCATGGATCGGATGAGCGTGTCAATGACCATGAACGGCGCGGTGCTGCCGATCCTGGCGCTCTATATTGTCGCCGCCGAGGAGCAGGGCGTGCCCCCGGCCGCCCTGGCCGGCACCATCCAGAACGACGTGCTCAAGGAGTTCATGGTCCGCAACACCTACATCTATCCGCCCGAACCTTCTTTGCGCATAGTTTCCGACATATTTTCCTATACTTCCAGAGAAATGCCAAAGTTCAACTTGATCTCCATCTCGGGCTATCACATGCAGGAGGCGGGGGCCTCCCTCGACCTCGAACTGGCGTTTACCCTCGCCGACGGGATCGAGTATGTGCGCGCCGGCGTCGCCGCGGGCCTTAGCGTCGACAACTTCGCCCCGCGCCTGTCGTTCTTCTGGAACGCCGGCATGAACTATTTCATGGAGGTGGCCAAGCAACGGGCGGCGCGGCTCTTGTGGGCGCGCCTGATGCGCGCGCACTTCGACCCCAAGGAGTCGCGCTCGCTGTCCTTGCGCGCCCATACCCAGACCAGCGGCTGGAGCCTGGCGGCCCAGGACGTGTTCAACAACGTCGCGCGTACGACCATCGAAGCGGCGGCCGCTGTGGCCGGGGGGACCCAGAGCCTGCACACCAATTCCCTCGACGAGGCGCTGGCGCTGCCCAGCGACTTTTCAGCCCGCATCGCGCGCAATACCCAGCTGGTTCTGCAGACCGAAAGCGGCGCGACGCGGACCATCGATCCGTGGGGGGGAAGCTATTACGTCGAACGCCTGACCCACGACATCGCCGCGCGCGCCATGGAACACATCACCGACGTCGAAAACCTCGGCGGCATGGCCAGGGCGATCGCGCAGGGCCTGCCTAAACGCCGGATCGAGGAAGCCGCGGCCCGCACCCAGGGCCGCATCGACTCCGGGCGTCAGAGCGTCGTCGGGGTCAATCGCTATCTCAGCGATCAGGCCGAAGCGCCGCCGACGCTGCGGGTGGATAACCGGGCCGTGCTGGCCAGTCAGATGCGCAAGCTGGTGCAGGTCAGAGCCGAGCGCGATGAAGGGGCCGTGCGGGACGCGCTGGCCGCTCTCGAATCCGGGGCGCGCGGCAAGGCCAATCTGCTCGAACTTTCGGTCGGGGCCGCGCGGGCCAAGGCCACGGTCGGCGAAATCAGCCTGGCCCTCGAACATGTCTTCGGCCGCCATGAGGCCAGGCCCGAAGTCGTGCGCGGCGTCTACGGGCCGCAGGTCGCCGACCAGCCAAGCGCCCGTCGGGCCAAGGCGATGGTCGCCGCCTTCGCCGAGGCCGACGGCAGGCCCCCCAGCCTGCTGGTCGCCAAAATGGGCCAGGACGGCCATGATCGCGGCCAGAAGGTCATCGCCACCGGCTTCGACGATCTGGGATTTTCAGTCGATGTCGGCCCCCTGTTCGCCACGCCGGCCGAGACCGCGCGCGACGCCGTCGACAAGGGGGTCCACGTCGTCGGGGCGAGCTCCCTGGCCGCCGGACACCTGACCCTGATCCCGCAGCTGAAGGCGGAACTGGAGCGCCTGGGCCGGGGAGACATCCTGGTGGTTGTCGGCGGGGTGATTCCCAAGGAGGACTTCGCGGCCCTGAAATCCGCCGGCGCCCGGCTGATCTTTCCGCCCGGCACGGTGATCGCCGACGCTGCCGCCGCGATCCTCGATGAACTCAACCGCGACCTCGGCTACGCGCAGGGCCCTGGGGAGGACGCTTAGAGCGAATTCCGATCAGGTTGATCGCCGCCTTGCGCCCCCTCCACCGCCGGCTCGCGCCGGCGGTCCCCCTCCCCCGCTGCGCGGGTGAGGAATTTAGTAAACTCCTGCCCCGCGAAGCGGG
>DATCCB010000052.1:0-46320 GCA_036511515.1 Caulobacteraceae bacterium
TGCCCCGCGAAGCGGGGAAGGGGGACCGCCGCGCTGCAAGCGCGGGGGTGGAAGGGGCGCAAGGCCGGACCAATCTGCTCGGACGATGCTCTCGCTCCAGCCCCTAGCTGCATTCGCGGCGGATGACCTCGTGGTGGCGGATGACTTCCTTGACCAGGAAGGCGAGAAATTTCTCGGCGAACTCGGGGGCCAGATCGGCGGTAACGGCCAGCGAGCGCAGGCGGGCGATCTGCTGCGCCTCTCGCACCGGATCGGCGGGCGGCATGTCGAGCCTGGCCTTCAGCTCGCCGACCTTGCGGGTGAATTTGAACCGCTCGGCCAGGAGATGCAGCACCGCGGCGTCGATGTTGTCGATCGAGTGACGCAGCTCGGCGAGCTCGGGGGGCGTCTCGTCGGGATGCCGCTGGAGGCTGGCCATGTCGATATTCGTTGGCGACGAAGATGCGTGAGGTCAAGTCTCGGCCCTTGCGGGTTGAGGGCCCACCGGTCAATTTAGCCGCCGGGGAGGACGGGCCAATGGGCAAGTTCGCGGCGCTGTTGTGTTTGGCCTTGGCCTTGACGTGGAGCGGTTCGCCGATGGCGCAAGAATCGTCTGTTCCCAAGGCCGCGACGCCGATGGTGAGCGGTTTGGATGGCGACTGGGCCGGCGAACTACAGGTCGGCGGCCGCAGTCTTCGCCTGGCTCTGCACATCACGACAGGGCCGGATGGAACCAAGGCGACGGTCGATTCCATCGACCAGTCCGCGTTCGCAATGCCGGTGTCTTCGATCAGCCGTGACGGCGCCAAGGTGCGCGTCGAAATCAAGGCTATCGCGGGGGTCTACGAGGGCGTCCTGGCCGCCGACGGCGCTTCGATGAGCGGAACCTGGACGCAAGGCGGCAACTCTCTGCCTCTGAATTACACGCGCCAGGCGCGTGGGACTCCCCAAGCAAAGCTGGTTCGGCCGCAGACCCCCCAGCCGCCGTTTCCGTATGACGAACAAAAGCTCAGCTTCGAGAGCCCCGGCGCCCACGCAACCCTGGCCGGAACCCTGACCGTGCCGCGTGGCCCCGGGTCCTATCCGGCGGTGGTGCTGATTGCGGGCTCCGGACCGAATGACCGCGATGAGACCATCTTTGGTCACAAGCCGTTCTGGGTCCTGGCCGATTATCTCAGCCGCCGGGGCATCGCGGTGCTGCGTTACGACAAGCGCGGGATCGGGGCATCGAGCGGCGACTACGCCCACGCCAGCAGCCTCGATTTTGCCGCCGATGCCGCCGCGGCTGTCGCCTGGCTGCGCGGCCGGCCGGAAATAAATCATGCGAAGATCGGCCTCATCGGTCACAGCGAGGGGGGGATCATCGCCCCGATCGTCGCCGACCGCGATCCCGCGATCGCCTTCATCGTGCTTCTCGCCGGGCCGGGATTGAACGGCGAGGAAATCCTCAAGCTCCAGGGCCCCCTGGTGGAGCGCGCCGCGGGCGCCGGGCCTGAGAAAATTGCCGAGAACCAAGCCCTGAACGCGCGACTTTACGCCATCGTCAAGTCGGCCAAGACGCAAGCGGAGATCGAGGCGAAGGCGCGGCCATTACTCGCCGAGGCCGCGGCAAAGGCCGGGCTGCCGTCGACCGCGCTCGATGCTCAGGCGGGGGCGATATCTTCGGACTGGTTTCGGTTTTTCCTCACCTACGATCCACTGCCCGCCTTGCGGGAGGTGAGATGTCCGGTCCTGGCTCTCGCCGGTTCGAAGGACCTTCAAGTTCCGGCCGCCGAGAACCTGCCCCTGCTGCGCCAGGCGCTCGCCGCCAATCCAGACGCCACCGTCGAGGAACTGCCGGGCCTCAACCACCTCTTCCAGATCGCCACGACAGGCGGGGTGGGCGAATACGGCGCCAGCGAGCAAACCCTCGCCCCGGTGGTGCTCGAGACGGTGACAACTTGGATCGAAAAGCGGGTCGGTAGCTAGCCGCTCACCCGGCGATGAATGGCGGTCATCGCCCCGACGGGCGCGCCGAACAGACGGATCCGCACGGACCTTAGCGCCAGGTCGGGGGCCAGGAGAGTGAGACGGGTGGAGAAAGTCGGGGCGGTCAGCCCGCGCGCGCGGCCCACGGGACGGCGAAACGAGAACACATAATCGTCGCCTTGGCGCTGGCCGCCGATGCCGCTGCCGGCGACCGCCTCGGCGGCCACGTATCGGCCATCAGCGCCGCAGGTGAGCGCCCAGCGCCAGACGTCGACCTCGCCATCGTCGTAGGTGAAGGTCTCGTCGAAATGGATGGCCCCATAAGACGAGTGCGGCGCGCCTGACGTGGCGATCTCGCAGCGGCGGACAACCCGGCCAAAGGAATCGCGCACGACTCCGGAGCCTTCCGTCCGGCCGAGGAAAAATACCTCGGGGCGGAAGACCGTATCTCCGGCGTATGTCGTCCTGGTGTCCAAGCCGTCCGATCCCTTAGCCGCCGTAGATTACGGGCATGTGATCGATCGAGGCGATTGTACCGATTGTCGCGCCGCTGCGGCGCCTTGACGCGCATGGTCACCCCTTGGAGGGTCAGGACAGGACTTCGCCGATCGACGTGGCCAGGACATCGGCCATCTGATCGATCTCCGCTTCGCTGCTGGTGAACGCAGGCCCAAGGCAGACGATGTCGCGCACCGCGCCGGTGCCCCCCGGATAGAAGAAGACGCCGTTCTTGAGGCCCTGAGCCACGATGCGGGTGGTGATCTTTTCAGCGGCGTCAAAGGGCTCGAGACTGTCGCGGTCGCGGACGATCTCGACCGCCTGCAACAGGCCCATGCCGCGCACCTCGGCAACGTGGGGGTGTTGTCCGAGCAGTCTCTGCAGCCGTGCGGCGAGGCGTGGTCCAAGAACGTTGACCCGCCCGATCAGGTCTTCGCGCTCGATGATCGCCAGCACCGCGTCGGCCGCCGCGCAGGCCGAGGGCAGGGCCGCGAAGGTGTGGAACATCACGTCGTAGCCGGCCGCGGCGATCGGCGCGGCCACGCGCGGCGTCGCGAACACCCCGGTTATCGCCGCATAGCCCCCGGCCAGGCCCTTGCCGGCGACGAGAATATCGGGGGTCAGATTCCAGTGGTCGCAGGCAAATCGGGCCCCTGTCCGGCCAAATCCGGTCATCACTTCGTCGACGATCAGCAGGATGCCGAATTCATCGCACAGGGCCCTGACGCCGGGCAGATAGTCGGCCGGCGGCACGATGGCGCCGCCGCTGGAACCGGTGATCGCTTCGATGACCAGCGCGGCTACGGTGCGCGGGTCTTCGCGCTCGATAACGGCGCGCGTCGCCTCCAGATAATAGGCGCCGGCGTCCGGGTGGTGCCGGCCGAGCGGGCAGTGCAGCGGGCTGGGCGTCGGCGCGTAGGGAAACTTCGGCAGGAAGCCTTCCAGACCGCGTTTGCGGCCGGGATGGCCGGAGAAGGCGGCCATGCTGATCGTGGTCCCGTGATAAGACGTCTCGCGGGCGATGATCTTGGTGCGCGCCGTGTCGCCCGCCCCCGCGAAATGCTGCAGGGCGATCTTCACGGCCGCTTCCATCGCCTCCGAACCCCCGCAGGTCAGGTGGATATTGTGCAGCCCGGCCGGCACCCAGTTGCTGCGCAGCCGCTCGATCAGCGCTTCACGCTGCGGTGTGCGCCAGGTCGGCACCACGTAGGAGGGACCGGCGGCGGCCTTGGCGATCGCCTGCGCGACTTCCTGCCGGCCGTGCCCGACGTTGGCGACGATGGCGCCGCCGGCCGCGTCGAGAATCCGGTTTTTGTCGTCGCAAATCAGCCATGCGCCATCGCCGTCGACGATTCGCGGACCGCGGCCCGGCAGGAATGGCCAGTCCGCCAGTTGGGGGGGGATGGATTGCGAGGGCGGAAGGGCCATGCGGAGGTCTTGCTTGGCCGCCGCGATGCTGTCCATCACTTTAGCGCCGACGCAAAATGGGAATTTCCGCCGATGCCCTCCGATCTCGCCCCGCTTGCCGCCGTCATCGCCACCCGCCTTGTCCAGCGCCGCGAAACTCTGGCCGTTGCCGAATCCTCGTCCGGAGGATTGATCTGCGCGGCCCTGCTGGCCGTTCCCGGGGCCAGCGCCTTTTTCCTTGGCGGGGCCGTGGTCTACACGGGCAAGGCGCGGATGAGCCTGATGGGTCTGACCCGCGAAGCTGTCGCCGGCATGCGGTCCGCCAGTGAACCCTACGCCCTGCTCCTGGCCAAGACGGCGAGGGAAAATCTCGGCGCGACCTGGGGCCTTTCAGAGACGGGCGCCGCAGGGCCGACCGGCAACGGCTACGGCGACGCGGCCGGCCACAGCTGCCTGGCGCTCAGCGGGCCACTGGAGTCGGCTCGCACCCTTGAAACCGGGCAGACCGACCGGGTCGCCAACATGGAGGCGTTCGCCCGCGCCGCGCTCGAGCTGCTGGCAAGCGCGCTAGAGGATTAGGCGCCGCCCATCACCGACCGCGCCCATTGCGCCATTGGGTCTGGCCCGCGGCGATGGTCACCGCCGCGTTGTCGCCGATCGGTTGGCAGACGACCCCAGCGACATGGCGATAGCCGCCCGTTCCGACTCCCGCCTCGATCTCGCCATGCGCCTTGTGATCGGCGGTATCGCCGTTCTTGACCGGCGCCGTCGGCCCGCAGGCGCCCATGACCAGCGGTGCGCCGCGATCGTCATAGGCGGGCCTGTCCTGGTTGAGCGGCTTGGGGGACGGAATGGAAGACGCATCCGGCGCATCGTGGACGCCGATGGCCGTGGCGATCACCTCCTGGGCGTCCGCGGAGGCCGCGCCGATAACTGAAATGACGCAAGCGAGGCAGAGGGCGCGGATCATGGCGGGTTCCTCTTTGTGAGCGTGAAAGCCAGACTGTATTCTTCGAACGGCCAAATTGCGTCCATCTGAAACCGGGCTAGGGTGCAAGGCGCTTCGCCGTCACTGGAAGTCCGTGCATTTGCCCCACAATACCTCTCTCGACGAGGCGCGCACAGCCGTCGCCGCGCACTATCGCGTCGCCGAAGGAGAGGCGCTGGAGGCGCTGGCCGTGACAGCCCGGCCGACGCCCGCCGCGCGTGAACGTGTTGCGGCGCGCGCGCGCGCCCTGCTGGCCGCGCTCCGCGCGCCGGGGCAGGCGGGCTGGGTCGACCAGTTTCTGCAGGAATACAGTCTTTCCAGCCAGGAAGGCGCGGCGCTCCTGGGGTTGGCGGAGGCCTACTTGAGGATCCCCGACGCGGGCACGTCCGACGCCTTGATCCGCGACAAGATCGGCGCCGGCGACTGGCGCGCCCACGTAGGGTCCACAGACTCCCTGATGGTCAATGGCGCCACGCTTGGCCTGATCGTGGCGCAATCGCTCAGCGAGGCCAGCGACAAGACCGGCACCCTGCGCGGCCTCGTCGGGCGGCTGGGCGAGCCCGCGGTTCGCGCGGCGGTGGCCGCGGCGATGCAGACGATGGGACAGGCGTTCGTGCTCGGTCGCGATATGGGCGAGGCTCTGCGCCGGGCCGATCGCGGCGCCAACCGCGCCTATCGCTATTCGTTCGACATGCTGGGCGAAGCGGCCCGGACGATCGAGGACGCCGATGCCTATTTCGCATCCTACCTGGCCGCCATCGGCGAGGTGGCCAAGGCGGCGCACGGTCCCGGCGACGTGCTCTCACGCGACAACGTATCGGTGAAGCTGTCGGCTCTGCATCCCCGCTACGAGCCCTTCCAGGCCGATCGCGCGGTCCCGCACCTGATCTCGCGACTGGTCGAACTGGCCGGCGCCGCCAAGGCCGGCGGGGTCGGCCTGACCGTCGACGCCGAGGAGAGCGAACGCCTGGAGATGTCCCTGAGCATCATCGAAGGCGCGGCGCGCGACCCGCGGCTCAAGGGCTGGGACGGCTTGGGCATGGCGGTCCAGGCCTATCAGAAGCGCGGTCCCGCGGTGATCGCCTGGAGCGGGGCGTTGGCGCGGGCGACCGGTCGGCGTCTGATGGTGCGTCTGGTCAAGGGCGCCTATTGGGATAGCGAGATCAAGCGCTGCCAGGAAATGGGTCTTCTTGACTACCCGGTGTTCACCCGCAAGACCGCCACGGACGTCAGCTACGTCGCCTGCGCCGCGGCGATGCTCGACGATCCTTCGCTGTTTCCCGCTTTCGCAACCCACAATGCCCTGACCGTGGCGACGGTGCTCGAGAGGGCTGGGATACGCCGGGATTTCGAGTTCCAGCGTCTCCACGGCATGGGCGAGGGTCTCTACCGCGAGCTGATGGGGCGTGACGGCGTGGCCGTACGTGTCTATGCGCCCGTCGGCGGCTATCGTGACCTGTTGGCCTATCTGGTGCGCAGGCTCTTGGAGAACGGCGCCAATACCAGCTTCGTCCATCAGATCGCCGACAGCCGCGTGTCGGACGATGCGTTGCTGGCCGATCCGATCGAGGCGGCCCAGCGCTCCAGCTACTCCTCACACCCGGCGATCCCCAAGCCGCCCGATCTCTTCGCGCCCGCCCGGCGTAATTCGGAGGGCTTGGATCTTTCGGACGCCGCGGCCGTGGACCGTCTGATCGTCTCGGTGAAGACCGCATGGCCGGCCAGGCCGACGAGCGGTCCGATCGTCGGCGGCGAGGAACAGGGTGGCCCGCCAAGTCAGGTCTTCGATCCAGCCGACGACCGCAACATCGTGGGCGAGGCCGCAGAGGCCACGACACAGGATGTCAACCGCGCCATCGACCTGGCGCAGACGGCGCAAGCGGCCTGGAACGCGAGAGGGGCGGACCAACGATCGTCGGTCCTGGAGCGTCTCGCCGATCTCATCGAACGCGATCGCGCGGCGTTGATGGGTCTGGCGATCAGCGAGGCTGGCAAGACCATTGCCGACGCCCTGGGCGAGGTGCGCGAAGCGGTCGACTTTTGCCGTTACTACGCGATGGAAGCTCGCCGCCACGCAGGGCCGATCAGCCTGCCGGGACCCACCGGAGAGCTGAACGAGCTGAGCTTGGCTGGGCGGGGCGTCTTTGCCTGCATCAGTCCGTGGAATTTTCCTCTGTCGATTTTCCTCGGCCAGGTGGCCGCGGCCCTGGCCATGGGCAACAGCGTCGTCGCCAAGCCGGCGCCCCAGACGCCGCTGATCGCCGCCGCCGCCGTGCGCCTGGCCTTCGAGGCTGGCGTGCCGGCCGATGTCCTGCACCTGGTTCCCGGGCCCGCGGCGATCGGCGAGGCGCTGGTCGCCGACCACCGGATCGCCGGCGTCGCCTTCACCGGATCGACCGCCACGGCGCGCGCCATCGCTCGGGCTCTGTTGGCCGATGAGCGGCGGCCCCTGGTTCCGCTGATCGCCGAAACAGGCGGCATCAACGCCATGCTGGTGGATTCATCGGCCTTGCCCGAGCAGGTGGTCGGCGACGTGATCACCTCGGCCTTCATGAGCGCGGGACAACGATGCTCGGCCCTGCGACTGCTTTGCCTGCACGAGGACATCGCGCCGGCGGTGCAGAGGATGCTTTTTGGGGCGATGGACACCCTGGTGCTCGGCAGCCCGATAGAGCGGCGCACCGACATCGGGCCGGTCATCGACGCCGACGCCGGCGACAGGCTGCGCGCCCACCTGGCGCGGTGGAAGGACCACATCCTGCACGCCTGCCCCCTGCCAATCTTCGAGCATGGCCAGTTCATCGCTCCGACCGTCATCGGCTTGCCCGCGATCGATGCGCTGGACAGCGAGGTTTTCGGGCCAATACTCCACGTGGTCACCTGGAAAGCCGGTGCCCTGGAGGAAACCCTGCGGGCGATCAATCGGGCTGGCTACGGGCTGACCCTTGGCCTGCACAGCCGCATCGGTTCGGTGGCCGCCGCGGTGCGCGCCGGGGCCCAGGTCGGCAATCTCTATGTCAACCGTTCGATGATCGGCGCCGTGGTCGGGGTACAGCCGTTTGGCGGGGAACGCCTGTCGGGCACCGGTCCCAAGGCGGGGGGACCGCACTATCTGCCGCGCTTCGCCGTCGAGCGGACCTACACCGTCGACACCACCTCGGCGGGCGGCAACGCCAGCCTTCTCAGTCTCGCGGACTAAGCGAATTCAATCAGGTTGATCGCCGCCTTGCGCCCCCTCCACCGCCGGCTCCCGCCGGCGGTCCCCCTCCCCCGCTGCGCGGGTGAGGAATTCGGTAAACTCCTGCCCCGCGAAGCGGGGAAGGTGGCGCGGCGCATTTCTCTTGCGCCGTGACGGAAGGGGCGCACGGTCGAATCAGTCTGGTTGGAAGATGCTCTAACAGCTCATCGGAAGGCTTTGGCGTCCGGCGGGCAGGTGTCCGCGATCCGCCGCGCGTCCATTGAGGCGCTGCCCGGGATGGGGATGCCCAGAAGCATGTAACGACCCTCGACGTGCGAGTGCACCGTGGTCTGGGTGTAGTCCCCGCCGCCGGCCAGCTTGATCCGCTCACCCTTGCCGCCCCGGCACTCGCCGCGGAATTGCATCTTGCCGCCGCCGACGATGTTCTCCGGGTAGGTGCAGGTATAGATGTGATTGTGGGGACCGCTGAGGAATTTGGCGATGTCCTTGGGCGCGACGCACCAGCGGTCGAGCTTGGCGCTTCCCAGAAAGGTGACGTTCGCCTCCCAGTAGCCGGGCAGGATGGTCCCTTGCGTCGACTGTTCGGCCGGCGATGCGCCGATCAGGCCGACGCCGAGCAGCGGCGCGACGGCAATTGCAAGGGCGAACGCCTGGACATTGGCGCCGGTTAGCCGCCAAAAGCGGCCGATGAGGCCCTCCGCTTTCAATCGATACGCGCCGGCGGGCCTTTTCCTTCTCGCCAGCCTCGCCTTCGCCGGCTTCGCCCTGGCGCCGGAGATTTTCGGGCACGGTAAGAGCAAGGATTACCCTCTTTGGTTCTGGGTCGGCCGCCAGGCCCTGCACGGCGCAGACATCTACAGCCCTAGCGCCGGCGGGGCGTTTCGCTTCCTTTACCCGCCTTTTGCCGCCGCTTTGATGGCCCCATTGAGCCTGTTGGGCAAGGCGCCGATGTACGCCTGCCTGGCGATTGTCAACATCGTCGCCTGGTGGGCGAGCGTCGCGCTTTCGGCGCGGCTGTCTGGCGAGGCGGCGGTCCAGCCGGCCTGGGTGCGCATCGCGCCGTCGGTGTTGATGGCCCCGTTCATTTTCGACATCTTCGACCTTGGCCAGCCCAATCTGGCGCTTCTGGCGATGACACTGGGGGGGTTCGCGCTGCTGCGCGGCGGCAGGCCCGTGGCGGCAGGGGCGTTGTTTGCCCTGGCCGCCGCCATCAAAGCCTTTCCCCTGGCCGTGCTTCCCTGGCTCGTGTGGCGAAGGCGCTGGCGCGCCGCGGCCGCCAGCCTGGCGTTTCTGGGCGTCTTCCTGGTGCTGGCGCCGGCGCCGGTGCTGGGCCTGCGTCACAATCTCAGCGAGCTTGGCGAATGGGGCCGCGGCATGGTGCTCTCGAGCGGTGAGCAGGGCTTCGGCCAGCGCCCACAACAGAACTGGAGCTGGAAGAACCAGTCGCTGATCGCGGTCGGCAACCGCGTCCTGCGGCCGATCAACGCCGAAGATCCCGGACAACCGCCGATACGCGTCAATCTTTTCGACCTGAGCTTTCGATCGGCCAACGCCATCGTCGCCGCCCTGGCCATCGCGATCGGCCTCGCCTTCGCGGCCTCGATGCCGTCGCCAGCGCGGCGAACCGCGTCTTCGGACGCCGCGGAATGGGGCGTGCTGGCCATCCTGACCACGGTCGCTTCGCCGCTGGCCCGGCAGTATTATTTCGTCTGGCTGCTCTTTCCGGTCACCGTTCTGATCCGGCGCGCCGCCACCGACCGCGACCCGCGCGCCCGGATGTTTACCTGGACGGCGCTGGCCGCCGCCTTCGCGCTGATGGTCTTGAGCATCCCCTGGCGGTTCTCGCACTGGGTCCAGGCGGCCGGCAACAACCTGCTCGCCGCCGCGATTCTGGTCGGCGTTCTGATCTGGTGGATGCGCAGAGATCAGGCGCCCCTTAGCGCGCGGTCGCTTCCGGGGTGACCTGGCCGTCGGCGGTGGCGATCAGACGTTTGGGAACCAACAGCAGCGTCGGCAGGATGAGGGCGTAAACCACGGTGGTGGCTATGGCGCAGATGGCGAAATGGCTGTCCAGCGAGCCCCAGTTGACCTTGCCGACCCACGCCCACGGGTGCTCGTAAAGGCTGGTGCCCCACAGATCTCCAAACCGCGATGAAACGAAGTAGAGACCGCCCGACATCATCATGATCGTCCCCTGCAGCCCCTTGGGACACGAGCGGATGAGCAGGTCGATATAGGCGGCGCTGGCGACGCCGCCCATCAGCCCGATCGGCACCGCGGCAATCAGGGCTCCGGCGGCCGAATGAACAAAGATCAGCGGGATCATCTGGGGCACGCCGATCACCGTTCCCCACCACAAAAGACCCCTCAGGGCGACCTTCTGGCACAACAGACCATAGATCATGAAGGTGGGAATGAACGATGCCGCAAAGATCGCATTGTAGTAGCCCCACTCCGCATCACTCGCGTGCAAGGTATTGGACAGGTAGTATTGGAGCACCGTCTGCGCGCCGGGCGCGAAGTTCCACAACAGCCAGACGATCAGGGCCGGATAGATTGGCCAATACCTTAAGAGTCGCGCCACGTCCGAACGCAGTCGGATCGCGGGACTGGTCTCGGCATGCAGGTTTGCGTAGACGCTCTTCGGCTTCCACAACCCATAGGCTGCGACCAGCGCCATGGCCACGGCGCCGGTGAGGAACAGGATGCGCGCCGCCTGATCGGCGTTCCTGTGTTCCAGTTGATCGCTGAGGATGCCGCCGAGCGCCAGGCCGACAATCGCCGGCAGGGTCAGGACCACGTTCCACACCGCGCTGATCTGGCCGCTCATCACGTGCTGCTGGCCTATGGTCGAGACCAGGCCGTTCTGGGCGCTGAGCACGAAGAGGTAGGACGAGGTGAGGATGATCACCCCGATCAGCAGGGTCCAGAAGTTGATGTCGGTGAAAGCGAAGGCCACGTAGAGAACGGCTGTCAGCCCGCCGAACAGGACCATGAATCCCCGGTCGCGCATGCCGAGTGGATTCCATCGGTCCCTGGCGAAGCCGAAGGCGAAGGACAGGTAGAGCGGAACCGCCGCCCAAAGCCGAAACCCCGCCAGGGCGTGGGCGGTCATGTGCAGCTTGTTCTTGAGGAAGAACTGTATCGGGATGTCGATCAGCCCGACGTTGGGCGCCCCGAAGCCCAGCAGCACAACCAGGCCGCTCATATAGAAGAGGATCTTCCAGCGCTCCGAGGTCGCCAGCACGGTAGGGGTGACGGCGATCGGCTCCTGGGGCGCGGCGATGGCGTCTGCGGTCATTCAAATCACCTTTGTTGCGGCCATTGATCGCCGTGAACGCGAGCCGACGTCAACCGCGCGCGCAAGCAAACCGCGTCAGCCCCGCGAATCAACGCTCCATCCGATGCGGGGTTTAGAGCCGGTCAACCTGCTGGCGCTATACCCTTCCGCTGGAGGCGACAGTCATGCGGACCGTAAGCGCTGTGGACGCCCAGCCGACCGTAAGCGTGATCGTCCCGCACTATCGGGACCTGAAGGCGCTGGCTGTCTGTCTAGAAACCCTGAGGCGCCAGACCTATCCGGCCTCGAAGGTCGAAATCATCGTCGCCGACAATGCGTCACCCGAGGGTGAAACGGCCATCGCCCGCGCGATAGGCGATGGGGCGCGCCTGGTCATCGTTGCGGAGCGGGGCGCCGGGCCGGCCCGCAACGGCGGCGTGGCGGTGGCCACGGGCGAGATCCTCGCTTTCATCGATTCCGATTGCCAGGCCGAGCCGGAGTGGCTCGCCGAAGGTGTGAAGGCGCTGGCCGACTACGATTTTGTCGGCGGCCGGGTGAAGGTCCTGGTCGACGATCCCCGCAAGATGTCGCCCGCCGAAGCCTTCGAGAGAGTGTTCGCGTTCGACTTCGAGACCTACATCACCCGTCAGGGATTCACCGGCTCGGGCAATCTGTTTTGTCCCCGCACGGTGTTCGAAGCTGTCGGCGGGTTCCTGGCCGGTGTTTCCGAGGACGTCGAGTGGTCGCAGCGCGCCCGCTCGCGTGGGTTTCGCCTGGGATATGCGCCCCGCGCCATTGTCGGCCACCCGGCCCGCAGGACATGGGGCGACCTGCGGGAAAAATGGCGAAAGACCAATCTGGAAACCTATGGCCTGATCCGCCGTCGCGGCGGCGGCCGTCTGCGGTGGCTGGCGCGGAACCTGGTCGTGCCGCTATCGGCCGTTGTCCACACGCCCCGTGTCCTGTTCAGCCACGAGCTGAACACCGTTGAGCAAAGACTGTCGGGCCTGGCGATGCTCTATTGGCTGCGTTGCTGGCGACTGGGAGACGCGCTGCGCCTGGTCTTCGCCGGCGAGCGGGCGACCCAAGGCTCTGGCGCAACGTCCGCCGCAGGCCGGGCCGGTCAGATGCTGTAGTCGTCGGCCTGGCCATCCATCCGCCGGACGATCAGTTCGGCAGCCTGTGCCGCGGTGAGGGCGGTGGTGTCGACGCGGATTTCGGGATGCTCCGGCTCTTCATAGGGGCTGTCGATGCCGGTGAAGTTTTTCAACTCCCCGCTGCGCGCCTTGGCGTAGAGGCCCTTGACGTCGCGCTGCTCGGCGATGGCCAGCGGCGTGTCGATGAACACTTCGAGGAACTCGCCACTGGCCATCAGCTGGCGCGCCATGCGCCGCTCCGACCGGAACGGGCTGATGAACGAGACCAGCACGATCAGCCCGGCGTCGGCCATCAGCTTGGCGATTTCAGCGACACGACGAATGTTTTCCACCCGGTCGGCGTCGGTAAACCCCAGGTCGCGGTTCAGCCCGTGGCGCACATTGTCGCCGTCGAGGAGATAGGTGTGGCGTCCCATGGCGTGAAGTTTCTTCTCCACCAGGTTGGCGATGGTCGATTTGCCGGCGCCGGAAAGGCCGGTGAACCACAGCACCGCCGGCTTCTGGGCAAGGGCGTCGGCGCGGGTGAGCTTGTTCACGTCCAGCGCCTGCCAGTGAATGTTCTGTGAGCGGCGCAGGGCGAACTGGATCATCCCCGCCGCCACCGTGGCGTTGGTCAGCTTGTCGATGAGGATGAAACCGCCGAGATCATGGCTTTCCACGTAAGGATCGAAAGCCACCGTGACGTCGAGGCTGACGACGCAAACGCCGATCTCATTGAGTTCCAGTCGTTTCGCGGCAAGATGCTCCAAGGTGTTGACGTTGATCTTGTATTTGGGTTCCGCCACCGTCGCGGTGACACTCCGGGCGCCGATCTTCAGCCCGTAAGCGCGACCTGGAAGCAGCGGCTCCTCCGCCATCCACACGATGGTGGTTTCGAACTGGTCGGCCACCTGCGCCGGCGCGGCGGCCAGGGCGATCACGTCACCCCTCGAGCAATCCACCTCGTCGGTGAGCGTCAGGGTCACCGACTGCCCGGCGAGGGCTTCGTCGAGGTCGCCCGCCTGGGTGACGATCCGGGCGATGCGGCTCTCGCGCCCCGAAGGCAGTATGCGCACCGCATCGCCAAGCTTGGCTATTCCCGTCGCCAGCCGGCCGGAAAAGCCGCGAAAATCGAGGTTGGGTCGGTTCACCCATTGGACCGGCATGCGCATCGGTCGTGACTGCAGGGCGCCCTCGTCTAGATCGACGCTTTCCAGATGCGCCAGCAGATAGGGACCTTTGAACCACCCCATGCGCGGGCTGTGACTGGCGATATTGTCGCCCATCAGCCCCGAGATCGGAATGGCGCGGACGTCGGTCAGCCCAATCTCGCCCGCGAAGGCCCGATATTCCGCGGCGACGGCGTCGAATACAACCCGATCGAAGCCGACAAGGTCCATTTTGTTCACCGCCAGCACCACCTTCCGGATGCCCAGGAGGCTGACCAGAAAGCTGTGACGGCGGGTCTGGGTGAGCACGCCTTTGCGAGCGTCGACCAGGATCACCGCAAGTTCCGCCGTCGAGGCGCCGGTGACCATGTTTCGGGTGTACTGTTCATGGCCGGGGGTATCGGCGACGATGAACTTACGCTTGTCGGTGGAAAAGAACCTGTAGGCGACATCGATGGTGATGCCCTGTTCGCGCTCGGCGGCCAGGCCGTCGACCAGCAGGGCAAAGTCGATTTCGCCGCCCTGGGTGCCGATCCGTTTGGAGTCAGCCTCCAGAGCCGCCAACTGATCCTCGAAAATCAGCTTTGAATCATAGAGCAGGCGCCCGATCAGGGTCGATTTGCCGTCGTCCACCGAACCGCAGGTGATGAAACGCAGCAGCGACTTGCGCTGGTGCGCCTCCAGGTAGGCGTCGATATCGCTGGCGATCAGCGCCGAGGCGTGCGCCATCACAACAACCCTTGCGAGGGGCCTCGGGCGACCGCGCCGCAAAGGCCCATCAGAAGTAGCCCTCGCGCTTTTTCTTCTCCATCGAGGCGGATTGGTCGTGGTCGATGGTCCTGCCCTGGCGTTCGGAGGTGGTGGTCAGCAGCATCTCCTGGATGATTTGCGGCAGAGTGGTCGCGTGGCTCTCGACCGCACCGGTCAAAGGGTAACAGCCCAGCGTGCGGAAGCGCACCTCGCGCATTTCGGGCGCCTCCCCGGGGGCCAGGGGCATGCGTTCGTCGTCGACCATGATCAAGACGCCGTCGCGCTCGACCACGGGCCGATCGGCGGCGAAATAGAGCGATGGGATGGGGATCGACTGAAGGTGGATGTATTGCCAGATGTCCAGCTCGGTCCAGTTCGATAGCGGATACACACGAATTTCCTGCCCCTTGTGGATTTTGGCGTTGTAGAGGCTCCAGAGCTCCGGCCGCTGGTTCTTTGGATCCCACGTGTGGGTCGCGGTGCGAACGGAAAAGATCCGCTCCTTGGCCCGGCTCTTTTCCTCGTCGCGGCGCGCGCCGCCGAAAGCCGCGTCGAAGCCGTACTTGTCCAGGGCCTGCTTGAGGCCCTGCGTCTTCATCACGTCGGTGTGGACCGCCGAGCCGTGCGTAAAGGGCCCGACGCCGGCGTCGAGGCCATCCTGATTGACGTGGACGATGAGGTCGAACCCCAGGGATTTCGGCCACTTGTCGCGATGTTCGTACATCGTCTTGAACTTCCAGGTGGTGTCCACATGCAGCAGGGGAAATGGCGGCGGGGATGGAAAGAACGCCTTTACCGCCAGATGGGCCATGACCGCGGAGTCCTTGCCGACTGAATAGAGCATGACCGGCTTTTCACACTCAGCGGCGACTTCCCGCATGATGTGGATGCTCTCGGCCTCCAGCCGCTGCAGATGGGTGAGCTCGCGCGTCATCTGGGCCGGCGTGTCCCTTTTTGAACAGCAAAGTCCGCCGCTCGCATCCCTGCAAACGACGGACGGCCCCTTAAGGGATCTTACCTAGGGGAGGGCATCTTCCCGCGCAAGAAGGGGGCCTATCGCGGGGCGGGAACGCCGCCGAAATGCTCTAAGCGGCTTTGCGCACCGCCCGTTCGCCGCTAACGTTGGGGGCCACGCGAAGGCTCCGGCGCGCGGTTCGGCCTGTTTCCGGCGCCAAGAGTTCAGGCGGATGTCGACAACCCACAAGACCAAACCCCTGGATTTCCCAACCAGGACAGAGGTCGAGACTGATCTGACGCCGGCTGAAACGGCGCCGGTCCCAACCGCCTGGGTCCAGACAACCGCGGCCGAGGAGGCCCCAAAGACCATCGAGCCGGCATCGATCCCCGTCGCCGGCGCGGGGGGCGTCCGCGAGGCGGCGCCGTCCCGGTCCGGCGCGGAGCGCGGCTCCTATGTCGTGGCCGCGCTGGCCAGCGTTGTATGGGCCGCTGGCGTGGCCTTTGCGGCTTACCGGCTCTACGCCCACCCGGCCGTCGGCCTAATCATCGCCTTGGTCTTGGCCCCGGTGGCCCTGATCTGGGCGAGCGCGTTCGCCTTGGCGCAGGCGCGGTCCCTGATGAGCGAGGTCAAGCGGGCGACAGCGCTCACCGATCAGATGGTCGGGCCGGCCGCTGCCGCGGCTTCCGGCGCCGGTACGGTGGTCGAGGCGATGCGCGTGGAGATCGACCGCGCCTCCAGCGTTGCGGTTCTCGCGGCGGAACGGCTGACCAGCCTGCGCGAGGCGCTCGATGAGGAAAGCAACAAGATAACCCATGCGGCTACCTTGGCCGACGCCTCGGCGCGCAATCTGGTCGAGCGGCTGTCCAATCAGCGCGGCGAGCTGAACACCTTGGCGGTCACCCTGGACGCTCGCGCCGCGGCCGTGACCGACGCCACCAACCGCCAGTCGCATATGGTGGCGGAGGCATCGGATCTGGCGGAAACCCAGCTGCGCGAGGCTGAGGCGTCTCTGGCGGCGCGTACCGCCGACCTTGTGGTCGCCGCCGGCAGGGCGACCGACATTGCCCGCGACGTTGGGGAGGATCTGGTCCGCCAGGTCACTCGCTTTGAAACCGTCGGCCTGGGCGCTGGCGAACAGCTTCGCTCGCTGGAGGAGGGACTCACCCAGCAACGGGCCGCACTGGCCACGCTAGCAGGCTCCCTGCGTACCGATCAGGAGAATTTCGCCGCAACGGCAGAGACTTTGACCGCCCAGCTCTCGAGTTTCCTCAAGGGCGCCGGCAAGGACATCGCCGCTCTGGGCGAGACGGCGGTCTCGGGGGCGAAGTCCACGGCCGAACTCATCCACTCGCTTACCGCCGCCGCCGCGCAGGCGCGCCAGTCCGCCGATGACCATGCCAAGGCGGCTCACTCACAGGTCGAACAGCTCAGCGAAGCCGCCTTCGCCGCGGGCCAGCGTGCGGACCAGGTCTTGGAGTCGCGCCTGGACGAGGCCCGGGGCCTCATCGCCCAATCGTCAAAAATGGCGGAACAAGTCGGAGCCGCTGCCGCGGCGAAGCTGCAGGAGGGTCTTAACGAAGCCCGCGCGGCCGTCGGCGAGGTGCGCGAGATGATCGACGAGGTCGCCGCCGCCGCCGCTCGCCTGCCCGCACAGACCGGGGCCGGGGCCAACGAGGTGCGCGCGGCGGTGGCCAAGGGCATGGCTGAACTCCTCGCCGCCGCGCGAGCCACCTCGCAGGAAACCCAGGCGATCGATGCGGCTTTTCAGGAACGGGTCAAACGCAACTACGAGATGCTGAGCGAGGCGGTTCAGCTGATGGGAGTCGTCGCCCAGGGGGGGAATGCGGCCCCCGCCCCGCGCCGCGTGACGCCCGAGCCGGCTGCGATCAAGACCCCGACGCCTGTTCCCGAGCCCAAACCGCGCGAGAGCGCTCCTGCAAGCCAGCGGGCTAGATTGAAGCTCACCGCCACCGCCAGCGACGATGAGTTCAAGGCGGTATTCCAGGCCGCGGCGGCAGGACCCGCCGAAGCAGATCCGTCCTGGACCTGGAGCCAGCTCTTGACCTCGATCGATGGGGAGGCGCCGGCCAGCGATGTCGCGCTTGGTCGGGGTCTGTTCGCCGAGATAGCAGCCATGGGTATCGATCCCGCCGCGCTCTTGTCCCGCGCCCGCGTCGAGGAGATCGCCGCGGCGATTCAAACGGGCGACCTGGCCGGTTCGCGCGAGGTCGTCCGCAAACTGGGGCCCGCCGCTATTCGGCGGTTGTCGCGCAAACTGGTCGCCGACCCGGAATTTGGCGGACGGCGCGCCGCCTATGTCGAGCGTTATGCGAGGGTCATCGACGCGGCCACCAAGCGCGATCCGCAGGGTTTCCAGGCGGCCTCGCTTCTCGCCTCGGACATCGGCCGCGTATACCTTCTACTCGATGCCACGCCAGGGGAGGCGAGGGAGTGAGCTCTTTCGCCTAAGCTGGAACAGGATCAGCCAGGCGCCCTAAGGTCTTGGCCGCGAGTCGATGCATTTTCTTTCGCCAAGGGGGCGCCATGTTGAAAGATCTCTTTACCTTGCAAGGGCGCGTGGCCCTTGTCACCGGCGGCTCGCGCGGCATCGGCAGGATGATTGCCGAAGGCTTCATCATGCAGGGCGCCAAGGTCTACATTTCTTCGCGCAAGGCAGACCAATGTGACGCCGCCGCCAGGGCGCTCTCAGCCGATGGCGGAATTTGCATCTCCCTGCCCCAGGACCTTTCGACGGTCGAGGGATGCAAATCATTGGCCGAGCGCATCACCGCCCTCGAGCCGAAGCTGGACATACTGGTCAACAATGCCGGGGCCGCGTGGGGGGCCGAATTCAGCGAATTTCCCGAGAGCGGCTGGGACAAGGTCTTCAATCTCAACCTGAAATCGCCGTTCTTTCTGACCCAGGCTCTGCACGGCGCCCTCTGTGCCTCCGGGTCGCACGAGCGGCCGGCGAAGGTGATCAATATCGCCTCGATCGACGGCATGCGGCTCAATCCGCAGGAGACCTATTCCTATCACGCCTCCAAAGCTGGCCTGATCTACCTCACACGCCGGATGGCCAGGCGGCTGATCTCCGACCATATCGTGGTCAGTTGCATCGCCCCCGGCGCCTTCGCCTCGGACATGAACCGCGACGCGCGCGATCGGGGCGATCAGGTGGCGAAAGCCATTCCCATGCGCCGTATCGGCACGGGCGAAGACATGGCTGCGGCGGCTATCTACCTGGCCTCGCGCGCCGGCGACTATGTCGTCGGGGCCACCATACCGGTCGACGGCGGAGTGGCGCTGGCCGACTAGATCGGCGGCGGAACAAGGAAAATGGCAGGCCCAGAGGAGCCACCGATCGCCAAGGCGGCGCCCACGCCAAGGCGCCGCCGCCGGCGCGGGTTGACAGCCGCGGTCGTCCGCGCCCTGCGCGCCGAGGCGTCGAGGATCAGGCGGCTGGTCCTGACGATCGAGCGCGGACACTACCGGCGGTTTCTCGTCTCGTTCCTGGCCGGCATCCTGGTGCTGGCCTTGATGCGGGTGCCGATGATCAATCGTTCGATGTTCGGCGAGCCGGACCGGCAGATGATGGAGACGGCCTTCAAGATGCGAGCCGACCTCCTGCGGGGCGCCGATCCAGCATTGTTCATCGACATCGACGATCAGACCATCGCCGGGGCCATGCCCCCGGGCCCCCATCGCGTCCCACTGGCCACCGCGCCGCGCGGCGTGATCGCCGACGTTCTCGACTACGTGCGGACCGCTCCGCCGGGCAGGGGCGCGGCGGTGGTGGTTCTCGACACCGACCTGGCGACGCCGACGCCCGGCGACGAGGCGGGGGCGGCGAAGCTGCAAAAGGTGCTGGCTGATTGGGCGCGCACCCCATCGGCTCCCGAACTGCTGATCGCGCGCCAGTCGTTTCCAGAGACGACGTTCGGCGGTTCCGGCGACAAGCTTATCCTGCCGACGAGCGACTACGACCAGATCGTAAACCCCGCGCCGAACATCATGTGGGCGATCGTCAAGATGATGGCCGACCAGAATGGCGTCGTTCGCGAATTTCTCCCCTACGAATGCGTGATCGGTCCGTCGGGACCTCAAGTGCTCTATTCCGCCGCTCTACTGGCCTATGGTTTCCTGCAGAACGGCAAGATTCCGCAGGGCGCGCCTGTTCGCCGCTACATGACCGGCGCGGAGAAGGACTGCGCCAATCCGCACCGGCAAGCGGACCTGCATGGCGAGCTGGTCAACTATCATCTCTCCCTCGGCAAGGGGGAAAACGACCGGGTGTGGCCAAGCCTGTCGCCAAACTGGAAGGGGTTTCGCCAATGTGGCGCGGGCTCGGACCCGGCCGAATTCCGGCGCATTTCGGCCGGTGACGTCGCCGCCGCGGGCCCCGACGCCAGCCACGATCTGATCTGCGGGCGCCTGGTGATCGTCGGCGGCACAAACCTGGCGGCAAACGACTTCGAACAGACGCCGCTCAACGAGATGAACGGCTCGGTGATCATCATCAACGCCGTGCGCGGGCTAGAGCTTTCCGGCGGGGGTTTGCGGCGCGTGCCGATGTGGTTGCAGTTGACGGTGCTGCTTTTTGTCAGCGCCGGGATCACCGCCGGCTTCGCCGTCACCCGCAGAATCCGCGAGCACTACCTCAACCTGAAGACCCGCCACAAAGGCCGGCCATGGCACGTGCGATTGCGACTTATGCCGTTTAACCCGGTCGTGCTAAACTTCGTCTTCGCCTTCGCCGCGCACTGGATCGGCATCGGTCTGCTGTTGATCTCTTTGGATCGCGGGTATTGGGGTTATCTTTCCGCTTCGGCGTTCGCCTCGGCCGCCGTGGGCGCCATGCAAGAGGTCGCAGATGATGAATGATCGCCAACAGATGCTCCTCGCCGCGCTGGGCGCGACGGCGATTTGTGGGCTGGCCGGCTCGGCGATTGCGGCCCCGTGTGTCGGCGCCGGCGTGGTGACGCGCATCGACGGCGATCCGGCCAGCCTCAGCATCGCCAGAGCCGGCGCGCAGATTTCCAGGCCGCGGGTGCTGGAAGTGGTCTGCGTCGGCGATCGCATCGCGGCGGCTGGCCCGACCAAGATTACCCTTTCGGTTGACGGCAGGGGCACGGTGCGGGTGGACGCGCGCGCGCCGTTCGTGGTGCCGCCCCGTGCGGGCGTGCCGACCCTGGCCAGAAACGCCTACCAGGCCGTCAATGACCAGGTGATGCCGGACATGAAGCGCCTGCCCTGGGATGTGCGCCTTAAGGGCGGGGAGGTGGCCTTCGCCTTCGCCCTGCCGCAGCTAGCCGAGGGGAACCAGGAGCTATCGGCAGGTTCCCGCTCCCTGTTGGTGCGTTTCGTCGGCGGATCGAGCCCCTATCGCGCCACGCTCACCGGCCCGGGCGGTCAGGCCATGGGACAGGTCTCCGGCGACGGCGACCTCAGCTTCCCGACAGCCGGCTTCGCGCCCGGGCGCTACCATGTGGCCGCCGTCGACGCGACGGGGACCGCCATCGCGGCCGATTTCAACGTCACCACCGACGCCCCGCCACTGGCATCGACCTATGCGACCATCGACGATCCCGAAGTGCGCGCCGCGGCCACCGCCTGCGACCTCGCCCGTCAGGATTCCAAGCGCTATGGCCTCGAAGCCGAAGAGCTGATCGCCACCGCGCCGGCCAATGGTCTGGACCGGACGCGCGTCTACAACCTGATCGAAAGCTACGGGGCCGACGACTGAAGGTCGATCCTTGCTGGACCGATCTAGTGGTCAAAATCTGACACTCGAGTCCTCGCGCCTGGCCCGAACGTCCGCTTCCTGCCCAGGAGCGAACGGCCGAGTCCGACCCATCTCAGACATTGGGAAGGTCCGCTGTTCGGCTGCCCCGAAAACCGGGTTTCGCGGCGAAGAACGTCCACCACCCGCAATTAGTCTGACAATGCCAGCACGCGCGTGTGGTAGGGGCGCTCGTGCATCTAAGGAGGCGCTTTTGGCCAAATTTTTGCACGAGCCGGAAAACCCCAAGGCGGGGTAACCTTTGCCTCCCGGCAAAGCCGTGGATAGAGCGGCAGAGGACTTCGACGCCACTAGGCGTAAAGGTATCGCGGCATGGCGATTGGGTCTCCCCACTTTCTATCCGGTGGGGAGGTCCCGCGACTACCGATTTCGGCGATTCCCTTTTCGATCGTCAGCTTCTTCGTCTTGATCCTCTTCATTTCGCTGAACGGGTCCACGCCGCTGAAGGTGTCGGTGACGTCGGGGGCCTCGATTTCGGCGCGCGACTGTCCCGGCTGCTGCGCCGATCGCCCGGTCTCGCACAGCAACACCAACAACAACTGAGGCGAAGCTTGCAATCGGCCTCGCGATCGCCGTCATTCCTGGATTGCCGTTCTGGGCGCCGGCGCCTCTTCATAGACCTCGGCGTCCTTGTTTTTCACCAGGATTCGCGGCAGCAGGAGGACGAGAGGAACGGTGATCAGCGTGGTCGCGGAATTAGCGATCACGAGCGTGCTGAAGTGCATGTGGTAGGTGTCTAGGAGCGCGGAGCCGAGCCAGTCGGTTCCAAAGAGCGCGAGGTTGCGGACGCTGATCATCAGGGAAAAGCCCAGGCCCTCGCTGCCGAAGGGGGTCGCGCGCACCGCCAAGTCCATCAGCGCGAGTTCGGCGAGCGTGAAGCCGAAGCCGTTTAAGCCTTCGATCACCCGTGCATTGCCCACGGACGCGTAGAACAAATACCCGAGCGTGGTCGCCGAACTCACCAGCAGGCAGCCGATCAGCAGCCTGCGCAGGTTGAGACGCTGACACGCGAAACCATAAGCCACGGCCGCCAGCAGGCCGCAGGATCCTGAAATGAGCGCGAGCCCTCCCTGGCCCTGGGTGCTCATGTGAAGATCGTTCTGTTGCTTGTAGAACAACGCCGTCGATAGGCCCGGCGCTATATAGAACAGCGCCATGAGTCCCGCAGCCGCCCACATGGTTCGGGCGGCGCCGATCTTGACCAGTTGCTTGGCGGCATTGTCGAGAAGTTCACGAGAATTGATCCTCTTGCGCTGCTCATGCAGGAAGAAAATGGTCGCCGGCACAAGCAGGAACATCACGCCGCCGCAAGCCGCCGCGGTCCATCCAAAGGCGATGCTGGCGAGATATCCGGCGCTCGGACCGTTGATGATCACACACGCCTGCGACACGATCTGGCGGGTCGCGGTCAGGCGCCCCGATCCGGAAATCGCCTGGGCCGTCTCGACCATGTAGCCGCCCACGACCGTGCTCGCCACCACCATGAAGGTGTTGATGACGATGCACATCCACAGGAGCGGATTGTAGGCGTGGGGGGTGAAATAGAGCCCGACCCAAGCGAAGACCGCCAGGGCCGTGCTGATCAGGATGTAACTTTTGCGGCGGCTGCCGAGGATCGGGAATGCGTCGGTGAGGATGCCCGCGAGGGGCTTGAAGTACCACGGCAGGCCCGCCCAGAAGAAGAACGCGGCGCTGGCGGCCCGCGGGACGTGCAGCTCGTTCTTGAGCAGGTTCTGGAGCGGAAGCCTCGCCAACACCTGCGGTTGCGCCAGGGTGGTGGCGAAGATGCCGACGATGATCACGATCACCGCATTGGTCAGCAGGGCGCTGGCGGCCTTGCGATCCTGAGCGATCGCCGCAGCCGTCATCCGCCGAACGCCTCCCCTGACGCTCGACAGTCCAGGGTTTCGGACGCGGCGGCAAGACGGAAATCCAAGGGCCAGGGTCGGCTGGGCGCTAGTCGCGGACGCCTCGAGCGTTGCGCCGGGCATTGTCAAGGCAACCAAGTAGAGGCCCTTTTGGCCCCGAAAAACGCCAATTGGTGCAGTTGGAATCTTGAGCAAAAACAATCAACGCGCGTCGCCCCGATAACGCCTAAACGCAGTATTCGAGTTTGCCTTGACAGTGCCCGTCAGTGCGCTTGATCCATCGGAGGCGCCAGGCTGCGGCTAGCCCGAATGCGCAAACTCCGTTGCGAACCCGCAACGCCCTTCATACGACCATTTCATGGGGCCGTCGTTCAGGGCCGCGCTGGCGATCAATTCGTCGCCCGGATGGTGATGGCCGGGGATTCCGCAACTGACGAGGCCCTTGAAGTCGGCGGCGCCAAGCGCGGTCGCGACGGCCAGGTCCTCTATGCGGACGCGTTCACGGCCGCGCGCGTGATCGAGCGAGATCTGGGCGGACCTGACCGCGACGACCTCGGCGATGCTGGCGGTGAAGAAGACATCGCCGCCGGCCCGCCCCAGAAAGATGGACGTCAAGGCGTCATGCTGCGGCCGGGTCGCGCCGTCGTCGATATAGAGGATCACGCGCCATGGCTCGCCGGCCTCTTCGTCGCTGTAGAAGCCGGCCATGGCGACGATGCGATCCGTAAGGCCGGTCTCGCCGAACACCCCGTCGAGAACGCGCCAAGTCAGCAGGAATTGGCACACCCCGAAGGTCGAACGGCCGCCGGGTTTGCCGTTCTGGCGTCGGCAGGGACAGACCGCAACGCAATTGCAAGTCTCGAAATAGCTGCCGGAGACCGTCCACGACGGCGGCGTGGGCATGTTTCACCTCCTGATGAAGTCTTCGCAAAATAGCCGATGGACCAATGCCAAAACAGCCGTCGATCGGCGCTACCAGAACACAGCCGCCCGACCCGTGACCAGGACGCCGAGCCCCAAGGCGGCGGCGGCGATCCCCAATCCCACGCCGATGCGGTGTCCCAAAGGGGCGACCTTCTCGACCAGGACGATCAAGGCGAGCAGTCCCACCCAGACCATGTTCATGACGCCGACAACGAACAGCAGCGCCATCATCAACCAACAACATCCAACGCAGTAGAGACCGTGGATCGCACCGAGCCGCAGGGCGCCGGCAACGCCCGGTCTCCATTGGCGCATGAAGAGCGGCAGCGGCGCGCGGCATGCCGTCAAGCAGGCGTGTTTGAGCGGCGTCAGCTGATAGAGGCCAAGCAGAACAAGCAGTACCCCGCTGATCCTGGCGCCACCGATGGCCATCCTGGCAGCTTGCACGGTTCCGATGCGCACGAGCAAGACCTGGAGCGCGGCGGCCGCCAGTGAGAACAGTATCCAGAGCGCAAGATAGACGGCGGCGAACACGGCGGTGGGCGTCAGGACCCGCGCCTGCGATTTCTCGATCCTTTCGAAACGCGCGTAGGCGAGCACCATCGGTGCGGCGGCAGGAAGCATCATCGCGGTCATCATCAAGGACCACATGAGGACGGCATCGGCGAACTGGCGACCAGGCCCGACCATGCCCATGGCCGCCATTGATTGCGTGGCGGCGGACTGGGGGAGGAGCCATAGCCACGAGACCGTCGCGACCAGCAGGAGGCAGGCGCCTGCGATCCACTGGTCGCGGCGCACGATCCCCTCGACCAGATTCTGGTTCCGCATCGCAGCGAACTCAACTCGGCGCAAGCGCCGGGACAATGGCGAGTCAGACAGAAGTCCGAGTCGAAAATCAATCGTCTTGAACGCCGCGGTTGTGATCAATCAGTTTTTGGGAATCGGGCGCGCCTCCTGGACACTCGGAACGCCGCTCATGGGCGGAATGTGGCGAATGTCCGGTTTCCGGCATTACGCCAATGGCAGACATCCACCCATCTGCGACCTCGGGAACGTCGGCTCGCCGGCAAAATGGCCTGGGCGGTTCGAAGGTCGGCTTTGAGGCCCGAAGCCAATGGCGAAAACCGGCCCTGAGCGTCCATTGGCGGCGTCGACCACGGTGATTTAAGCGTTGTTTTTGTGTGAGAGTTGTCCCATCACCGGCGACAACATCGAAAAGAGAAAGCAGACGCCGATGCGCATGTTTCTGAGGGTTCAGATGGAGGTAAAGGCCGCCAACCGGGCGATCAAGGACGGGAGCCTGCCCAAGATCGTCCAGGCTTTCACGGAGGCGGCCAAGCCCGAGGGGGTCTGGTTCACCGCCCTGGACGGCAAGCGCACCATGGTGGCGGTGTTCGACCTTGCTTCGACAGCCAAGATCCCGCCGCTGGCCGAACCCTTCTTCACCGGCCTGAACGCGACCTTCGAGCTGACCCCGGCCATGGATCCGGCCGACCTGCAGGCGGGCCTCTCCGCTCTCTGAGTCGAAAGCGGCGTTCCTGCCTGCCGGCTTGGAACAAGATAGGTCTGCTTTCCATCCCTCCTGAGACCATTTGGTACTCAATCCGCCTAGACCGCCTCGGCCATGCGCCCCTTCCGTCACGGCGCTGATCGCGCCGCGCCACCTTCCCCGCTTCGCGGGGCAGGAGTTTAGAAATTCCTCCCCTGCAAGCGGCGCGCGGCGGGGGAGGGGAACCGCCGGCGCAGCCGGTGGTGGAGGGGGCGCAAGGCGGCGATCAATCTGCTCGGAATCGATCTAACGCTGCGCCGTCTGGGTCTTTGGCGAGGCGAGAACCGCCGCTCCATCGCCGATGAGCACGAAGCCAGACCAGTAGAATGGGTGGCCCGTCTCAGCCTGATCGTAGAGGGCCTTCTGCGAAACGCCCAGGGCTTCGGCAAGCGAACGACCGCCTTCAGCGGCTGTCCGTAACAGCACGCTGGTCTGCGTCGCGGACGCCGCGGCGTCGATTTTCCAAAGCGTGGCCAGCACCCCTGGCGAGCCCGCGTAGATGAAGGCGCGCGCGAGGCCCGAAAGCGCCTCGCCGCCGTCCGCCAGCCCAGCGCCCGAAACCAGAGCGCCGCCGCCGCCGGCGGTATCGCACGCCGACAGGACGACCAGCCTGGCTTTCAGCGAACGATTCAACAACTCGGAGGCCTCGATCAGGCCATCGCCCTGCGCGCCAACCGAAGTCAGCAACGCCGGTTCGGCAAAGCATGTCGAAAGTCCAAGCACGCCATGGGTGGCCAGCACCAGCACCTGGGCGTCGGCGACCTGGGGCGAGTCGAGGAAGGCGTTGGCCGTGAAGTCCTGTCCAAGGCTGACCGTGCCGCCGGCGCCGAAAACCGCCGCGTCGCTGCGCGCCTCCTGCGCCGTGTCCGGCAGCGCCTTGAGGGAATAGAGCGCCTTTTCAACTTCACGGCGGCAGACATCCGACAGGCTGTGCGCGTCGGCGATGCGCTGGGCGGCGACCACGGGATCGGGCCGGAAGTCGCCAAACGCCATCACCGTGGTGCTGGGGGAGGCGGCGTGGACGGTTCGGGTGCGAACGAACACGGCGGGGCCCAGGGCGATATCGACGTCGTGATGGCGGGCGAACCAGTCGATGGCGGCATAGTTCTGCTCGAGCTTGATCTCCTGAACCTGCGCATCGGTGGGATCGCTGGCCAGCAGCGCGGCGACCGGCAGCGCCGCCAGAATGCCCCCGCCATCGATGTGCAGCATCTTCAGCGTCGCGATCTGGGTGTCGATCGGCTCGATAAGCGCCCGGTAGAGTTTGCGGGCGTCCGCGAGATCATAGTCGGGCAGGCGGCGTCCCTTGATCACCGCGCTCTGCCGGATGGCGGTGACCATCGCCCGCGCCTGGTCGGCGGTCAACGCTATGCGGTAGGGCGTGACGCCCTGCTGCGTCACCAGCGCGCCGTAGCCGCGGTCATGGGCCAGGACCAGGCTGACGTAACCCTCGCCCCGTCGCAGCACCTTCAGGAGGTCGGGTGTTGAAACTTCGGGATTGAGCAGTTCGAGGTAGCGGGGCGAGCTTTCCCTCACCACCGCTTCAGCCTTGGACAAAGCCCGGGCCGCGACGTCGGTATCATGATCGACCTGCGCCACTTCCGCGGCCGGGGCCTCGGTAGCCGAGATCCGCACCCGGCGGGCAAGCGCGGTGCGATAGTCGCGTTGAGCGTCCTGATAGGCTTTGATCGCATCGCCGCCCTTGTCGTCGCTTAAGCGGGCGGCCAGTTCAGCGGCCGCGCGGGACGCCGCGCCGTCCCAGACCAGGCTCAGGGTCTCGAAATATTCGTTGGCGAGCGCGGGGTCCTTGGCTTGTTCGTAAGCGCCCAGAAGGGCTTCGATATGGGCGGCGGCCTCGTCGGCCGGCATGCCGGGCGCCTCGCTCTGGCGTTCCAGAATGGCGACGGCGGCCCGTCCGTTTGTCAGAGCGGCCGTCCGATCACCCATGGCCAGTTCCGCACGCTCGGCGGCGAGCATCAGTCGCGCTTCAATGCGGGTCTGCGGGGCCAGCTCGCGGACCCGCCGCAGGCCCTGCTTGGCTTCGCGGTCCGCGCCCGTTGCATCGCCCGCCGCCAGGTCCAGGGCGGAGCGCTGCTCATAGATCAGACCGGCCAGCCACGCGGGCTGTATCTCGCTCTGCGCAAGATGGCTCAGCGCCTGGTCGAGCAGCCGGCCGGTATCGTCCCGACCAAGCGCGGCCGCCGCCGCGGCGGCGATCTCGTAGCCCTGAGCGGTCAGAACCTGGGCCTTCTCCGCTGGCGTTACCTCTTCGAGCGTGGAAAGCAGCGCCCGTCGCGAGCGGGGCGCATCGCGCGCGTCCAGGGCACGGGCATCGGCTGGCGTGATCGTCGCGCCCGCACTGTGCTCAGCCGACCCCGTCAGCAGACGATCGCGCGCCGCGTTGGCTTCAAGAGCCAATTTCAACGCCTGCGCATTTTGTCCCCGGTTCAGCGCGTCCACGGCCCGGTAGTTGCCGATTTTGCTCAGCAGCAGACCATCGTCGGCGGCGCGCGCCTCGGCCTCGGCGCGATCGAGCAAATCACCGGCATCGGCGAACCGCCGGGAATCTGACAGGTTGAGCGCGACCTCGGCGAGGATCTCCGCTTCGCCGGCAGTGTCGTTCGGAGCGACCTTCTGGTGAGCTCTCAGGAGTTCGGAGAAGTCCCGTTGCGATGACTCGAAGCTCCAGGCGACATTCTTTTCGTAGCCCCGCCTGCGCAGCAATTCATAGTTGAGGGCCGCCCCCTGGCCGGGGGGGCCATCGGGATAGACCGCCTCGATCTCCCGAAGGCCCGGGGTCAGCGCCGTCTGCGACCGGGCCGCGGCCCCGGGCTTGTCGAGCTTGAGCAGGACGCGGGCGGCGGCGACCATCGGTCCCCAATCGGAGGGAAAGGCCGATCCATACACTTCGTGGGCGCCGGAGCGCGCCACCAGCCCGAAGCGCCGCGGACCCTCTGCGCCAGCCGCGCGAGCGCAGGCCGTCTGGAGGATCGTCAGTCCATCGCCGCCCGAAATCGGCGCGCCTTCGCCCGGGCAGTCGGTGGCCAGCGCGGTCGCCGCTTCGCCTGCATGGACGGCCAGCCGCACCATGCCAGACGGCGCTTCCCAATCGCCGCAATAGAGGTCGACCGCCGTCGGCGACTTGGCGCTCTCGAAACGCCATACGCCTCGGCAGGGTTGATGCTCGGCGTTCGCGCCCAGCGAAAAGTCGTCATAGGGCCCCGCCACCGCCGCGCCTGGCGCCCACAGCAGGAGCAAGGCGCCAATCGCCAGACAGGCTCCGACGACGGCGAACCTCGAGGGCTTGGAGGGATTGAGCAAATTCATCGATCTCACTGCTCCCGGGAGGCGCGGAACTGAACAGGCCCAACTAAACCACGGTTGTCCGGCCTGCGTCGAGCCGTAGCATGCCCGCGCTGGAGGCTAGAGGCGCCAGACATTTCGGTGCTATGGGGAATGCCAGGGGTCGCTCGCGGGACTCCGGGGCGTGTCGGGGGGAAGTCTTGAAGGGTCTGGGCCTGCTTGCGGCGCTGAGTCTGATCCCTTCGGCCGCCTGGGCGGCGGGTGAAAACCCGCCGCTTTCGAATACCGTCGATCCAACCGCGGTGCTGCCCCAGGCGCACTCGACGTCTTCACCCATCGCAACGCCCGAGCGTCAAACCGAAGCCCCTACTGAAACGCCGGGTGACCGGCAGCTTCAGTTCGTGCTCGTCGAGGCGCGCTTCGATGGCGCCCATGCCGTATCCCAGGCGACCTTGAGGCCGGCATGGTCGGCGTTTGCCGGCAAATCGGTCAGCCTCGGCGATCTGCGAACCATCGCCAAAAGCGCCGAGGCGCTCTACGCCGACGCGGGCTATCCGTTCGTCGCCGTTGTCGTGTCTCCCCAGACCGTGGAAGGCGGCATCGTGCATTTTCGCGCGGTCGAGGGCCGGATTTCCAGCGTGACCGTGCTGGCGAAAAGCGCCACAGCCCGGCGACAGGCCACCGCGGCCTTCGCGCCGCTGGTCGGCCGTTCGCCCTTGCCCGCGAACGCGGTCGACGCGGCCTATCAGAACGCCAAGGCCGTGCCGGGGCTGGCTGTCGCCGGGGCCCTGCGCCGCGCGACCGAACCGGGCGGCATGGACCTGGTCCTCCAGGCTACCCGCGATACCTGGCGCACCTACGTCAACGTCAACAACCTTTATCCGGACACCACCGGCCCCTGGGGGGCTCTGCTCGGAATCGACCATTTTGGCGGGTCAACCTACGGTGACGAGACATCGCTGCAGCTTTATTCGTCTCTCGACGGGGGCCGTCAGACTGTCGTCCGCTTAAGTCAGATGCAGCGACTGAACGCCTCGGGGACGAGCATTTCGCTTATGGGCCTGGGGGCGTGGGCAAGCCCGAAAGGCTCGGTGACACCCCTCGATATCGCAACCAACGTCCTCTCCGCCCGATTGGATCTAAGCCAGCCCCTGATCGAGCGCAGCAACCTGTCGCTGACGGCCGACGGCGCATTCGAGTACAACGATCAGAAAACCAAGGTGTTCAAGACCGTCGGTCTTTCCGACGATCGGCTGCGCACGTTCTCGGCGTCGCTGAGCGGCGCCTGGCGGCCGTCGTTCGGGGGGGATGCGAGCTTTTCGGTCGAAATCCGCAAGGGTGTCGATATCCTGGCCGCCAGCGACCCGGGCGACGCCAGCCTGTCGCGATTTGGCGCCGATCCGCAGGCTCTGGTCGAGCGCTTCAGTCTGCAGGGAGAAACGCCGACCTTCCATTACCTGCGCGTGGCTCTGCGGGGCGAGGGTCAGTACACCGACACAGCGCTGACCGCGCCCGATGAGTACGCGGTTGGCAATCTGTCGATCGGCAGGGGCTATGATCCGGGCGCCGCCTTCGGCGATCAGGCGCTGGCCGGCAGCGCCGAACTTCGCGCGGGTCCGATCACGGTCGCCAACCGCGTTCATCTTGAACCCTTCATCTTCTATGACGCGGCCAGGCTGTGGATGCTGACGCCGGGCGATCACACGCGGCGCGACCTCACGTCCTATGGCGGAGGCCTGCGCTTGGATGTCACAGGCAAGCTGCATGTGGAGTTGCTTTATGCTCAGCCGCAGCGGCCGCCGCTCGGGCCAGGCAATCCGACCCCGCACGGCCGGGTGCTGCTGAACGTTACCTTTGGCTTGAACGACTTGATTTCCGCCGTGTACAGGCGTGGTTCGGAGGGAGTAGGCGCAAGGTGACCAGTATCCCGCGCTCGAGGTCGCCATCACGGCGAGCCGCCCTGGCGGCCGGCGCCGCGATCGGCGCATTGATCTGGGGCGCGCCCGCGGCGGCGGCGCCGTCCTATCTCAAAACGGAAATGGGCAGTGCGACGGTCGCCATGGGCACCGTCACCACCGTCACCCAGTCGAGCCAGCGCGCGGTCATCGATTGGAATTCGTTCAACGTCGCCAACGGCGAGACCGTCAACTTCGCTCAGATCAACCACAGCGCGATCACCTTCAACCGGGTCGATCCCAGCAGCTTTTCGACGATCAGCGGCGCCATCAACGCCCAGGGCGGCGTGTGGATATTCTCACCGAAAGGTCTTCTGATCGGCAACGGCGCGACGATCGATGTCGGCTCGTTCGTCGCCTCGACGGGCGATATCGGCTCGGCCTGCAACAGCTGCCTGACCAGCGGGACCATCGCGATCAGCGGCGCGGTCAATCCGATCACCGTCCAGAACGGCGCAGAGATCACCGCCTCATCGGGATTCGTGGTCCTTAACGCTCAGTCGATCACCCAGGATGGTCAGATCACCGCCAGTGACGGCATCGCCTTCGACCTTGGCGACAACAGCAGCATCACCTTCAACGATGGCGCCCCGAGCGGACCGAGCGGACCAAGCGGGCCGAGCGGGCCCTCTGGCGCCTCCGGCCCCATCGGCCCGACACAGCTCCTGGGTATCGATACATCGTCGGCCACACCTACTGGCGGCGCCTATCTGATCCAGGGGGCCGGCGCCTCGGTGAAAGGCGCGTGGGTCGGCGTGTTCGCCCCCGACGAGTCGGGCGGAGCCTCAGGGTTTTCGGGCGTAATCAACCTGTCAGGGACCGTCGAGGCCACGGGTATAGCGCCGGCGGGGGTCGCGCCGAGCGGCGCCGTGGGGGCGGTGGTTCTGCTGGGCGCCGCGAGCCCGAGCTATACCTCCAATCATTCATTTTCGGTGGATACGTCCGGCGCCCAGATCACCGGTGACGCCGGCGGCCTGGAGATCGGCGCCGCCTCCGCAATTCTTGGCAATGCGGTTCTCGACCAGTTCATTTCCGTGCGGACGGACGGGAAGATCTCTATCGGTCCGAACGTGACCATCCGCTCCGATTCCGGCGGCAATGGCGCAAACGGCATTGTTCTGGACGCCGGCACGTCCTCCACCGGAACGGGCGTGGTCAGCGCCGATCCGACTTCGCTCATCGTGGCCGGCAAGGCGGGTGGAACCCTCAACGACATCGTGACCATCGAGGCCTACGGGGGCGATGTCGCGGTCGGCGGCGTCCAAGGCGGCGAGGTGCGTATAGAGGCCCTTCACGGGCCGGACGACGCCGGTGGGAACGTCAGCATCGACGGCGCGGTGGTCGGCGCCAACTACGTCAATGCGCACAGCGATTTTGGCGCGGTCTATGTCTATGCCGATGTCTCCAGCGCTGGCGCGATCAGCATAACCTCGGGACCTTATCAGCCCATCGTCATCGGCCCTTCGGTGGTCGTCAACTCCGACAGCGCCACCACCGGCCCGGGCGGCGCGAGCGGGGCTGGCGTGCTGATCATCGCCGGCGGCTCGGTCACCGCCGACCAGACCTCGAGCATCTTTGCCGGCGCGTCGGCGGCGTCGCCGCAGGACACGGTGTCCATTTACGCGGCGAACTCCGGCGGCGGCGCTGACCTGACCGTGGGCGCCGTTTCTGGGACCAGCGTCACGCTCAGCGACCGATATGGCAACGTGACGCTGAACGGCTACGTGCTGGGCGAGAACACCCTGACCATCGATCCCAATAACTTGACGATCAACGCCAACGTCACCACCGGTGGCGCCCTGGCGCTTTACGCCACCCACGCCATCACCATCGCTCCGAGCGTCACCGTCCGCTCCGATTCCGGCGGCGCCGGCGGCGATCTGACGGTCGACGCGATCACTTTGAGCGCCGACAAGACCTCGACCCTCGTGGCGGGACCGGCTGGCGGCCCTCCGAGCAGCAATGTGCACGTATACACCTATACCGGCGATTTGACGGTAGGGGCCGTGCAGGGGACGAACGTCGTGCTCGTAGCCGAAGGGGCGCGCGGCAACAGGCAGTTTAGCGAAGTAAAGGCCACATTTTCCAACGTTGCGGCCAGCGGCCCGACGGGTGGAAGCGTGTTCATCGACGGCCCGGTGCTCGGAACCAGCAGCGTCAGAGCCTTCAGCGATTACGCCGGGGTCAGTGTACAGGCGAACGTAACCAGCGCCGGGCCAATCACCATCGGCGCGGACGGCGGCGACATCGTCATCGGGCCGGCGGTGACTATCAATTCCGATTCGACAGCGACAGGCTCAGGCGGTCCGACGGGCGCGGGGATCGACATTTACGCGTCCGGATCGATCACGGCGGACACGACGTCCAGCATATTCGCGGGCGCGAGCGCGGCCACGCCGGAGGATACCGTCAGCATCCATGCGGGTTACTTCGGCGGAAATCTGACGCTGGGCGCCGTATCGGGCACGGATGTCTCTCTCAGGGCGCCAGGCGGCAGCGTCACTCTGAATAGCTACGTGCAGGGCGGCCGCGCGGTCAACATCTACGCCTACAACACCATCACCATCGCGTCTCAGGTGACGGTGCGTTCGGACTCCAGCGGCTCAAGCTCTGGCGACATGACCATCGAGGCGGGGACGATCGCCGCCGATCCAACCTCGACCCTGGTCGCCGGGCCGCCGAACAGCCCGCCCACCAGCGGCGTCACCGTCTATGCCGATGGCGGCAATCTGTCGGTCGGCGCGGTTCAGGGAACCACGGTGCTGCTCGAGGCCAAGGGTCCGGCGGGCGGCAGCGGGCCGAGCGGCGGCAGCGGCGGGTCGATCACCATCGGCGGCCAGGTTCTGGGCACGAACAGCGTCACCGCCCGGAGTGACTATGCAAACGTCTATGTGCAAGCGGACGTCAGCAGCGGCGGCACGATCACTGTCTATGCCTACCAGGGCCTGACCATCGGCCCCAATGTGACGATCAATTCCGACACCGGCGGCCTGGGCTCCGGGGGCGTCAGCCTGACCGCCTATGACGGAGCTCTGAGCGCCGACAAGACCTCGCTGATCCTCGCCGGCGCGAAATCGGACGCTCCGACCAGCAGCGTCAATGCCTACGCCTACACAAACCTCATCCTGGGGGCGGTCTCCGGCAAGGATGTGACGCTTACGGCGAAGACTGGCTACGCAACCCTCAATGGAACGGTTTTCGGCGCCAACAGTCTGACCATCGATCCCACCAACCTCTACATCAACGCCAGCGTGACCACGGGCGGCGCGCTCGCCCTCAATGCCGTCGACGCCATCGACATCGCCGCCGGCGTCACCGTGCGCGCCGACTCCACCGGCGTTGGTGGGCGGGACCTGACCGTCGAGGCGACGACGGTCGATGCGGCGCCGACCTCGACCCTGGTGGCGGGACGGGCTGGGGCCGCTCCGACTAGCAATGTGCACGTCTACACCTATGGCGGCGATCTGACGGTCGGGGCCGTGCAGGGAACCAACGTCGTGCTGCTGGCCGAAGGCGCGGCCGGCGGCAGTTCTTGCTGCGCACCAACCAAGGCCGCATTTGCCAGCGTCGCGCCAACTGCTCCCGCCGGCGGAAGCGTGTTCATCGATGGGCCGGTGCTTGGAACCAGCAGCGTCAGAGTCCGCAGCTACTACGCCGGGGTCGATGTCCAGGCGAACGTAAGCAGTGGGGGTGCGATCACCATCGACGCGGACGGCGGCGATATCGTCATCGGCCCCGCGGTGATCATCAATTCAGATTCCGGCGCCACCGGTGCGGGCGGTCCAACCGGCGCTGGCGTGTCACTTTACGCTTCGGGATCGGTCGACGCCGACCAGACTTCCAGCATATTCGCGGGCGCGAGCGCGGCCACGCCGGAGGATACCGTCAGCATCTACGCCGGCTATTTCGGTGGAAGTCTGACGCTTGGCGCGGTCGCCGGCACGGACGTGACCCTGACTGCGCGAAACGGCGATGTGACGCTGAACGGCTATGTGCTTGGCTCGCACAGCGTGACCATCGATCCGTCCAACATCGACATCAACGCCAACGTGACCAGCGGCGGCGTCATGACGCTCTACGCCACCAATACGATCACCATCGCCCCGCAGGTGACGTTGCGTTCCGACGCCGCCGGTTCGGATTCCGGCAACATGAGCCTCGAAGCGGGGACCATCGCCGCCGATCCGACCTCGACCCTGGTCGCCGGGCCGCTGGTCGGACCGCCCACCAGCGCCGTCACGGTCTATGCCGACGGCGGCAATCTGTCGGTGGGCGCGGTTCAGGGAACCACGGTGCGGCTGGAAGCCAGGGGTCCGGCGGGTGGTAGCGGGCCGAGCGGCGGCAGCGGCGGGTCGATCACCATCGGCGGCCAGGTTCTGGGCACGAACAGCGTCACGGCGGATAGCTACTTCGGCGGAGTCACCGTCCAGGCGAACGTGGCCAGCGGCGGTCCGATCGCCATCGACGGCAGCGGCGGAAACGTCGTCATCGGACCGGCGGTGATCATCAATTCCGACTCCGGCGGCGCTGATCCGAAAGCTGGAGTCGACATCTACGCGTCGGGCTCGATCAAGGCCGACGTGACATCGAGCATTTTCGCGGGAGCCAGCGCGACCACTCCGGGCGCGCCCGTGCGCATCGACGCCGGCACATCGGGCTCCGGAGATCTGACCCTCGGCGCGGTATCGGGCACGGACGTCACGCTGACCACGCCGGGGACTGCGACGCTGAGCGGCTATGTGCTGGGCTCGCACAGCGTCACCATCGATCCGGCCAACAACATCTCGATCAACGCCAACGTGACCAGCGGCGGCGCGCTGACGCTCTACGCCAACAACACCATCAGCATCGCGCCCCTGGTGACCGTTCGCTCCGACTCCAGCGGATCGGGGTTTGGAAACATGACCGTCGAGGCGGGGACGATCGCCGCCGATCCAACCTCGAGCCTCGTCGCTGGGCCGGTGACTGGTTCTCCGACGAGCCCGACGAGCCGGGTCAGCGTCTATGCCGATGGTGGCAAGCTGGCGGTGGGGTCGGTCCGGGGGACTGCCGTGCTGTTGGACGCTCAGGGTCCCGCGGGCGGCAGCGGGCCGAGCGGCGGGAGTGGGGGGGCCCTGATCATTGGCGGAGCGGTGCTGGGCACGAGCGGGGTGACGGCGACAAGCGAGTTCGCCGGGGTGACGGTTTCATCGAACCTGACCAGCGCCGGTCCGATCAGCGTCACGGCGGCGACCACCATCGGCGTTGGCCCCGGGGTGACCATCCAGTCGGACAACGGCTCGGCCGGGGCGCCGAGCGGCCCGCTTGGCGTGACGCTGACCGCGACGTCCGGCGCGATCACGGCCGATACCTCGTCGCTGATCCTGGCTGGACCCAGCGCCGCGGCTCCCGGGGCCGGGGTGACCATCTCCGCCGGCGGCGACCTGACTCTTGGCGCGGTCTCGGGCACGGACGTGGCCATGACCACGCCTGGCAACGCGACGCTGAACGGCTATGTGCTGGGCTCGCACAGCGTGACCATCGATCCGGACAACATCTTCATCAACGCCAATGTGACCAGCGGCGGGGTGCTCGATCTGAACGCGACGCAGGCGATCGATATCGCCAAGTCGGTGACCATTCGTTCGGACGCGACCGGCTCGGGCGCCGGCGACATGACCCTCGAGGCGACGACGATCGCGGCCGATCCGACATCGCTGATCGTCGCCGGTCCGACCGTTGGACTGCCGACGAGCCAAGTAACGGTCTACGCCGATGGCGGCGACCTGAGCCTCGGCGGCGTTCAAGGAACGAACATTCTCATTGACCGCCGCGCACCGAGCGTCTTCCCCACGGGCCCCGTGGCGGGCAACGTCACCATCGGAGGTCAGGTCTTCGGGACCAAGAGCGTCACGGTGCTTGATGACTTCGGCGATGACAACGCGGTCGGCGGCCCCGCATTTGGCAATGAGTTCATCAACGCGAACATCACCAGCGGCGGCTCGATCAATCTGAACGCTGTCACCGCGATCAACATCGCCAAGTCGTTGACCGTTCGATCCGATTCCACCGGTTCGGGGGTCGGCGACATGATGGTGGAAGCCACAACCATCGTTGCCGATCCCACATCGACGCTCGTCGCCGGCCCCTTGATGGGGCCGCCAACCAGCGGCGTCACCGTCTATGCCGACGGGGCGAACCTGAGCGTCGGCGCGGTGCGGGGGAAGACGGTGCTGCTGGAGGCGAGAGGCCCCAGTGGCGG
This sequence comes from Caulobacteraceae bacterium, assembly GCA_036511515.1. Lineage (GTDB taxonomy): Bacteria > Pseudomonadota > Alphaproteobacteria > Caulobacterales > Caulobacteraceae > Acaudatibacter. The sequence continues at coordinate 36,979 of DATCCB010000052.1, forward strand.
CAGCGGCCCCAGCGGCGGCAGCCTATTCATTGGCGGAGCGGTCCTGGGAACCAACAGCGTGACCGCCAAGAGCGACTTCCAGAACGTCGACGCGGAAGCGAACCTCTCCAGCGCCGGACCGGTCAGCGTAACGGCGGCGACGACGATCACCGTTGGCCCCGGGGTGACCATCCAGTCGGACAACGGCTCCGCAGGAGCGCCGAGCGGCCCGCTTGGCGTGACGCTGACGGCGACGTCCGGCGCGATCACGGCCGATAGCTCATCGCTGATTCTGGCTGGGCCCAGCGCCGCGGCTCCGGGAGCCGGGGTGACCATCTCCGCCGGCGGCGACCTGACGCTTGGCGCGGTCTCGGGCACGGACGTGGCCATGACCACGCCTGGCAACGCGACGCTTAACGGCTATGTGCTTGGCTCGCATAGCGTAACCATCGATCCGGCCAACATCTTCATCAACGCCAATGTGACCAGCGGCGGGGCGCTCGATCTGAAAGCTGTCTACGCCATTGATATTGCTTCCGGCGTGACGGTGCGCTCCGACCTCGCGGGCGGCGCGGGCGGCGACATGACCCTCGAGGCGACGACCCTCGACGCCAGTTCCACGTCGCTCATTGTCGCCGGGACGGTGTCAGGGGCGCCGAACGGCAAGGTCACCGCCTATGCCGACGGTGGAGACCTGATCGTCGGCGCCGTGCAAGGAACGGCGGTTCACCTGGAGCGCCGCGCCCCGATAAGCGTCCTTCCCAGCGGCCCGATGACTGGAAATATCACCATCGGCGGCAAGGTCGTTGGCTCGACCAGCGTCGCCGTCCTCGATGACATCGGCGACGCGGCGTCGGGGAGCAACGCCCCCACTGGTGGGATCGCCGTTGACGCGGGCGTCACCAGCGTAGGCGGTGTCCAGATAAAGGCGTGGGGGGAGACCACGATCGGCGCCGGGGTGACGGTGCGGTCCGACTCCGGCGGCGCTGGCGGCGGCGACCTGCTGGTCGAGGGGGCGGGGGTTGACGCCGATCCGACCTCGCTGCTCATCGCCGGGCCGGCGACCGGCGCTCCGACCAGCGACGTCGGCATCGATGCCGACGGATTTTTCATCGCCACGGGCGCGGTGCAGGGCGCCAACGTGTTGCTCGATGCGCGCGCCCAGATTCCCGGCGGGTGCTGCTCAGGCGCCGCTGGCGGCCCTGTACAGGTCGCCGGCCAGATCGCCGGCACGAAGAGCGTCACCTTGGAAAGCACGTTTGGCGATGTCGACCTGTCGGCCGATACGACGAGCGGGGGCGCGGTCACCATTACCGCGGCGGGCGCCGTGAATGTTTCCCCACAGGTGGTGATCCAATCGGATTCCGCCGGCCTTGGGGCTGGAGGCGTCACGGTGACTGCATCGGGGGCGATCGCGGCGGATGCGACCTCGCTGATCCTTGCCGGGCAAAGTGCGGTGAAGCCCGGCGACGGGGTGACCATCTTGGCCGGCGGCGACCTGACGCTTGGCGCGGTGTCGGGCACGGACGTGGCCATGACCACGCCTGGCAATGCGACGTTGAACGGCTATGTGCTGGGCTCTCACAGCGTAACCATCGATCCGGCCAACATCTTCATCAACGCCAATGTGACCAGCGGCGGGGTGCTCGATCTCACCGCGACCCAGGCGATCGACATTGCCAAGTCGGTGACCGTGCGTTCGGACGCGACCGGGTCGGGCGCGGGCGACATGACCCTCGAGGCGACGACCATCGCCGCCGATCCGACATCGACCCTGGCAGCCGGGCCGGCGGCCGGAGCGTCGACCAGCCAGGTCAAGGCCTATGCCGATGGCGGCGACCTGAGCCTGGGGAGCGTTCAAGGGACGAACGTTCTGATCGACCGCCGCGCGCCCAGCGTGGCGCCCAGCGGTTCCTTGGCGGGCAACGTGACGATCGGCGGCGCGGTTGTGGGCGCCAAGAGCGTTACCGTGCTTGACGATTTCGGGGCGGACGAGCCGGTGGGCGTCACCGGCGTCCTGGCCGGCAATGAGTTCATCAACGCCGACGTGACCAGTAGCGGAGCGGTCACTCTGAACGCGTTTTCGGTGGTCAATATCGCCGCCGGTGTCACCGTTCGTTCGGATTCTTCAGGCGCGGGGGCCGGCGCCCTGACGATCGAAGGCGCGGCTGTCAGCGCCGATCCGACGTCACTTATCGTCGCGGGCGCCGCGACCGGCGCGCCGACGAGCGCGGTCGCGGTCTACGCCGATGGGTTCGGTATCAATGTCGGCCCGGTGCAGGGCGCGACGGTCCGACTGGAGACGCGCGGCCCTGTCGCGGGCGGCCCCGGCGTCGGTTCGGCCGGCCAACGCAACCTGCAGGTCGGCGGCGCCATCCTGGGAACCCACGGTGTGATGCTGCTCAGCGATTTTGGCGACGTCGGTCTGTCATCGAGCGTGACCAGCGACGCGGCGGTGAACATCGCGGCGGCCGGCGCGATCAACGTCGCGCCCGATTTGGTGATTCAATCGGACCTTGGCGGGTCGGGCGCCGGAGGCGTTACCCTGACGGCGACATCGGGCCCCATAGATGTCGACGCGACCTCGCGCATCCTCGCGGGGAGCAAGGCCGATGCACCCGCCGACCCGGTCACGCTTTCGGCGGGCGGCGACCTGACCCTTGGCGCGGTGTCTGGCACGGACGTGGCCATGACCACGCCTGGCAACGCGACGCTGAACGGCTATGTGCTGGGCTCGCACAGCGTGACCATCGATCCGGCCAACATCTTCATCAACGCCAATGTGACCAGCGGCGGGGTCCTCGATCTGACCGCGGTGCAGGCGATCGATATCGCCAAGTCGGTGACCATCCGCTCCGACGCCACAGGCTCTGGGGCGGGGGACATGACCCTGGAGGCCACGACCATCGACGCCGACCCGACATCGACCCTGATCGCCGGACCGGTGACCGGCCCGCCGACCGGCGCCGTGAGCGTCTATGCCGATGGCGGGGCCATCAGCCTGGGCGGCGTACAGGCGACGAACATCGTCGTCGACAGGCGTGACCCGATAACCCCGCCGACGGGCCTGCTGGGCGGCAATACCATCACCCTGGGCGGCCAGCTGGTCGCCACGGGCGCCATTTCGCTCACCAACGCCTACGCCGCCGATACCGGGCAGGTATTCGTCGACGCCAACGTCACCGGCGGCGGAGCGGTCGATCTGACGGCTTTCCGTCCGATCAACATCGCCGCCGGGGTGACCGTGCGTTCTGACGCCAGCGGCAAGGGCGGCGGCGATCTGACCATCGAGACGGCGAGCCTCAATGCCGATCCCACCTCGCTGCTCGTGGCCGGCCCCGTGGGCGGCGCACCGACCAGCGGAGTCACCGCTTACGCCGATGGCGAAGGACTGCAGCTCGGCTCGGTGCAGGGCGTCAACGTTCAGCTGGAGGCGCGCGGCGCCAATCCGAGCGGGCCCGGGCTCGGCTCCCAGGTGGTGCAGGGGGTGCTTATCGCCGGCCAGGTTCTGGGAACCCAGAGCGTGACTATTCTGAGCGACCTCGGCTTCATCGACGATCAGGCGAGCGTCACCAGCGGCGGCCCGGTCACCATGACAGCGGCGACCTATATGAACATCGGTCCGTCGGTGACGATCGACGGCGACGGCGCGGGTATCGCCGGACAGGGCGCCGTCACCCTGATCGCGACCTCCGGCGCGATCACCGCGGACCCGAGTTCGCTGATCGAGGCGGGCGCCGGCCCAAGCACACCGGCCGCCGCGGTCGCCATCGTCGCCGGTGGCGATCTGACTCTCGGCACGGTATCGGGGACGGACGTCACCCTGACGACGCCGGGCAATGCGACCCTGGACGGCTATGTGCTCGGTTCGCACAGTGTGACCATCAACCCGGCCAACAGCATCTCGATCAACGCCAATGTAACCAGCGGCGGAGGGCTCGATCTGACCGCGGTGAACGCCATCGCGCTGGGGAGCGGCGACCAGCTGCTGGCCGCCGACCAGATCGACGCGGCCGCGGGGTCGATCACTTTGGGCGCATCGAGCGTGGTGCGGTCCGATTCCGCCGCAACCGGCGCCGGTGGCGTTGACCTCCAGGCGCAGACCAACTTCACCGCAGACAAGACATCTCTGGTGGTCGCCGGGGACGCTTCGGCGCCGACGGACACGGTCAGCATCACGGCCGGCCTGGGCGGCGGCGGCGGCAATCTGGTCGCGGGCCAGACGTCGGGAACGCAGGTCAGCTTCATCACCTCGGGCGGGGCGGGGACCGGGGGCGGTGGCGGGGACCTGACGATCGGCGGGGCCGTCGATGCGACGCAGGGCTTTGTCGCCTACAGCAACCCCGGCGATGCAGGGACGACTTCAGGGTTTACCGAGGTAGCGGCCAATATCACCAGCGACGGGACCATCGACGTGCGTTCCGAAGGCGCCGGCGCCCTGACCATCGACCCCGGCGTCAGCGTCATCAGCGGCGGCGGCGAGCTATACCTGGCCTCCAACCACGATCTCATCGTCAGCCAGGACGCGCAGGTAACGGGCGTCTCATTCGCCGGCGTCGCTCAGGGAACCCTGGAAGTCGCGCCGGGGGCGAGCATCGCCACGACCGGATCGAACAGCGCGCCGGTCTGGCCGCTCGCGCCGTTGACCATCGTCGCCTCAACCCAGGAGGGCGTTCGCACCCCGACAGTGACGTCGCTCAACCTCGACGCCGGCAGCCTGGATATCGAGGGCGACATCACTTCAGGGTCCAGTAGCGCACCAGACGACATCTATATCCGGGCCTTGGGAGCGCCCTCGCAGGTGACGGTGGGCGGCGCGGACGGCGCGGCGGGCTTCCAGCTGTCGGACACCGAGTTCAGCCATCTGACCGGCCGCGACATCATTTTCATGGCGGGCGATGGCGACGGCGGTGCGCACAATGCCGATATTCAACTCGCCGACCTGACGATCGATTCCACCAAGACGTCGGCGCTCTGGCTCGGAACCTCGAGCGACCACGCCATCGATGTCGTCGGGCAGACGGTGGTGACCGGCGGAGGCGCGGTCGATGTCCGGCTTGGCTTCGCCACGGCGCCGGCCATGGGCCAGAGCGGCCCGTCCGGCCCGCTCGGCGGTTACATTCCCGGCCAGATCGCCATTTCGGGCGCCTTGGGCGCGCCTTCGGCGCCGCTGAACACCGTCAGCCTGCTGGCCAGGAACAACATCTTCATGGGCACCGCGCCGTTCATCGCCGCGGCGGGGGCCGATCCGACATTCGATGCGGTGAAGTCGTCAAAGTCCTACCCTGGCTTGCCGCAGGGCTACGTGTTCGTCGCGGCCGCCAATCTTCAACTGGGCGCCCAGGCCCGGATCATTGAGCAAAACACCTCGACCATCACCGCGCCAGACAGTTCCGCCTACGCCGGCCTCGACATCGACGCCCCGAGCGCGGCCGACCCCCTGATCGTGGCGCCGGCGGCTCTCGATGGCGCGACCATCGGGCCCAACGGCTGGACTGCAGCCTATCAGACCGGGCCGACCCTGATCGACGTGTTTGGGGTCATTCATCAAAGCGGCGGCCAGACCACGTCCGGCGTCGACGCGGCCCTGCAACCGGACCTCCTGGATACCGCGATCGCCACGTCCCAGAGCTACCGCATCAACAGCTGCGTGTTCGGCGATCATTGCGTGACCCTTCCGCCGCCGACATTCCAGCCGCTGCCGACACCCGGGCAGCTGTTCGATTCAACCTCGCCGGTGCTCAGTTTCGAAAGCGACATCGTCCTTCCGGACACCGACGATGAAGATCACAAGAAGAATGCGGTGCCGATCACCGAGTCCGGAAACGGCGATCTTTGGGCTCAGCCGGGTCCGTCGCAAAAATAGACGCGCGCGCGGGAGACTCGGCCGCATAGGCTCTCAGCAGCACATCGGCGGCGGCGCACGCATGCACGCGCAGGCAGCTGGACCGGCTGTCGACCGCCACGCCTAGCAGGGCGCGGTTGACCAGGTCGCCCTCGAGCAGTCCGCGAAAGTGCATGGCGACCATCCAGGGATCGGCCTTTCTCAGCCGTCCGGCGGCCATCTCACCGTCCAGGAACGCGGCCATTTTCGACCACAACAGCTTTGGGCCGCGTTCGAAGAGCAGCTTGCCTATCCCCGAGCGCGATCCTTCGGCGATCGACATCCGGCGCACCGAGATCGCCTCGGCGGAAAGCGCCAGGCTAAGATAACCGGCCCCGAAACGCTCGAGCGTCAGGCGCAGATCGCCCCCGGGCGCGAGGCCGTCGAAGACGTCGTTGGCATGCTCGAGGGTCGCCTCGAACATCACCGCGAAGAACAAATCCTCCTTGGACGCGAAATAGCGATAGAGGGTCGCCTTGGAGCCGCCAATGCGCTGGGAAACCGCGCTCATGCTGGCCTGCGAGAAGCCGTGCTGGCGGAATACCGCCGCCGCGCCTTCGAGAATTTCGCGACGCTTGGCTTCGGTCTTAACCCGCATCGGCGCCTCCTTTACGAAACCCGACCGTATCCTTCTCCCTTGACAGGCGCCAGAGGCCCCCGATAACCAAACGACTGCCGCGGGGGGCGCCGGGCGCGGGCCGTGGCCCGGCTCGGCAAAGGAGGGCGGCCACGCGTGAGCAGGGTTGACGAAACGGCGGAGGACGACCAGGCCCGCCCCGGATGGTGGCGGCGGTGGCGCTGGCCGGTGATGATCGGGGGTCCGCTGATCATTCTGGCGATCGCGGCCTGGTTCGTGCTGACCGGCGGGCGCTCCGAAAACACCGACGACGCCTATGTGGAACGCGCCAAGTCGCCAGTGAGCGCAAGCATCGCCGGGCGGGTGATCGAGGTCGATGTCACCGAAAACCAGCATGTCAGGGCCGGAGAGGTGCTGTTCAAGCTCGATCCGGCCGACGAGATCGCCGAGGCCGGGCGCGCGGAAGCGGCCCTGGCGTCCGCGCAGCTGCAGGTCGTCGCGTTGCGAGCCGCCGTGGCTCAGCAACAGCTGGTTCTAGGCTCGGCGCTGCAGACTCAGACCTACGCCAACCGCGAGGCCGCAAGGCAGCGGGCGCTGGTCACCGCCGGGGTCGCCTCGCGGCAGCAGGCGGACGATGCGCTGCACGCCGCACAACTGGCGACGGCCCAGGTCGCGCTCGCCCGCCAGGGGGTGGCGACGGCCCAGGCTAATCTTGGCGGCGCGGGCCAGAACGCCAGCGCCTACCCCGGCGTTCTGCAGGCCGGCGCACAGCGCCAGCGGGCGCGGATCAATCTCTCGGATACGGTGGTGACCGCAGCCGTCGACGGCGTGGTGACGCGGGTGGACCAGCTTCAGGTCGGGGCCTATGTCAACGCCGCCCAAACGGTGTTTTTCCTGCTGTCGGGCGAGCCCTGGGTCGAGGCCAACTTCAAGGAGAACCAGCTGGCCAAGATGAAGGTCGGCCAGCCCGCGAAAATCAAGATCGACGCATTCGCCGCCAGCTTCGCGGGCCACGTGGCCAGCTTCAGCCCGGGGTCCGGCAGCAGCTTTTCGCCACTGCCGGCCCAGAACGCCACCGGCAATTGGGTCAAGGTCGTGCAGCGCCTGCCGGTGCGGATAGCCTTCGACAAGCCGCCGCCGGCGGCGGCCGCGCGCGACGGCCTTTCGGCCAATGTCACCGTCGATGTGCGGCCCGGTTCCACTCCCGCGCGGCGCTGACCGGTAATGGCCGCCGGCTCCGACGTCGCCAACCGCGTTCCGATCACCATCGCGCTGATGCTGTCGACGATCATGAATTCGTTGGACAGCACCATCGCCAATGTCGCGCTGCCCCACATCGAGGGCAGCGTCGGCGCCGCCCCCGACCAGATCGCCTGGGTGCTGACCTCCTATCTGATCGCCGCGGCGATCATGACCCCGCTCAGCGGCTGGCTGTCGGTGCGCATCGGCCGCAAAGTCATGTTCATGGCTTCGATCGCCGGTTTTACCCTCGCTTCGATGCTGTGCGGCATCGCCACCAGCCTGCCCGAACTCGTCGCCTTCCGGTTCCTGCAAGGGGTTTTCGGCGCATCCCTGATCCCGCTGTCGCAGGCGGTGGTCCTCGATCTCTATGCGCCCAGTGTCGTTGGCCAGGTGATGGCGCTGTGGGGCGCGGCGGCCATCCTCGGACCCATCTTCGGCCCGTTCCTCGGCGGTTGGCTGACCGACAACATGTCGTGGCGCTGGTGTTTCTACATCAACCTGCCGATCGGCATACTGGCGTTCACCGGCATTGCCCTGTTCATGTCGGGAAAACGTGTAGGCGTGGCGCGGCCGTTCGATTTCCTGGGCTTTGGCGCGCTGACGGTGTTCATCGGCTCGTTTCAGCTGATGGTCGACCGTGGTCCGAGCCAGGACTGGTTCACCTCCGGGGAAATCTGGACCTATGCGGTGATGAGCCTGATCGGGCTGCACGTGTTCATTGTCCAGACGCTCAGCGCCAGGCACCCGTTTTTCGATCGCGCCCTGGCGCTGGACGTCAACTTTGTCACCTGTACGGGTTTCGGGTTTTTCGTCGGCGTGCTGCTGTTTTCGACCCTGGCGCTGTTGCCGCCGATGATGCAGCAGTTAATGGGCTTTTCGGCCCTGGAGAGCGGCATCGCCACCATGCCAAGGGGCCTGGGCTCCTTTGTCTCGATGTTCATTGTCGGGCGCCTGATCGGCCGGGTCGACACCCGGCTGATCCTGTTCGCCGGCCTTTCCCTGAGCGCCTTGGCGCTTTGGCAGATGAGCCACTTCGATCTGTCGATGACCTCGCGGCCGATCATCATATCGGGCATCCTGCAGGGCTTCGGCATCGGGCTGATCTTCGTGCCGCTCAGCACTCTGGCCTACGCCACGCTCGCGCCGTCGTATCGGCCCGAAGCCACGTCTGTCTACACACTGGTGCGCAATCTTGGCGCCAGCATCGGCATCTCGATCATGGAAGCCCTGCTGACCGCCAACACCTCGGTCGTCCACTCGAGCCTGGCCGGCCACATTCAGACGGGCGATCCTGCCCTCAGCGCCAGCCTGCCGCGAATGTTCAATCCCGCAACGCCGCTGGGCCTCGAAGTGCTGAACGGCGAGATTACGCGCCAGGCGGCGATGGTCGCTTACGTCGACGACTTCCGGCTGATGATGATCGCCACCTTGGCGATCATGCCCTTGCTGCTGATCATGCGCACCCCCAAGATCGTCAAGGGAGAGCTCAATGTTGTGGTCGACTAGGGCGTCTTCCGACCAGATTGGTCCGGCTTTGCGCCCCTTCCACCCCCGCGCTTGCAGCGCGGCGGTCCCCCTTCCCCGCTGCGCGGGGCAGGAGTTGAAAAAATCCTCCCCCGCTTCTTCGCGGGGGAGGGGGACCGCCGCCGGGAGCCGGTGG
>DATCCB010000053.1:0-6672 GCA_036511515.1 Caulobacteraceae bacterium
TGCGCGGAGCCCTCGATACCGGCATCCCCAACGCCCTCTACGAGCGACCACGAAAACGCAAAAACTTCATCGATACTTTCGCCAGCGCCCTATCTTAGCGCCTATGGGCATCCTGCCCGCATGCGGCCTGGAAGGCCGCGCCCCGGTTATCGCGCGGGCCCGTCCAGGTGCGATAGTTCCTCCGCGAAGGATCAAAACCTCAACGCCCGCGCCTCCTTCACGTGCGGCAGCGCCCGTATCCGGGCGATCAGCGCCGCGTCGGGCGGCTGATCGACGCCGACCAGGGCGATGGCGTCTTCGCCGGCGGCGAGGCGGCCGAGGTTGAAGGTGGCGATGTTGACGCCGGCTTCGCCGAGCACGACGCCGAGGGCGCCGATGAAGCCGGGTTTGTCGAGGTTGTTCACGTAGAGCATGGCCGGGGCGAAGACGGCGTCGAGCTCCATGCCCTTGACCTCGACGATGCGCGGCGCGCCGGCGACGACCGTGCCGGCGAAGGCGCGGCGGCCCATGTCGGTGGCCACGGTGATGCGCATCAGGTTGTCGTAGACCGGCGAGGTGTCCTGGCGCGATTCGGAGACGGTGACGCCGCGTTCCTGGGCGATGGCGGGGGCGGAGACCATGTTGATCTGGGCGAGCATCGGCCGCAGCACCCCGGCCAGGGCCGCGGCGGTGAGCGGTTTGACGTTGAGGGCCGACACCCCGCCCTCGTAGGCGATGTCGACGCCTTTCAGCCCCGCATCGACCATCTGGCCGGCGAAGGCGCCGAGCTTTTCGGCCAGCGCCACGTAGGGCCGCAGCTTGGGAGCCTCGTCGGCGGTGATCGAGGGGCTGTTCAGGGCATTGGTCACCGCGCCGCTGAGCAGGTAGTCGCTCATCTGCTCGGCCACCTGCAGGGCGACGTTTTCCTGGGCCTCGCCGGTCGCGGCGCCCAGGTGCGGGGTGGCGACGAAGTTTGGGGCCCCAAAGAGCACGTTGGCCTTGGCCGGCTCCTCGACGAAGACATCGAAGGCGGCGCCGCCGACGTGGCCGCTGTCCAGCAGCGCGCGCAGGGCCGCTTCGTCGACCAGGCCGCCGCGGGCGCAGTTGACGATCATCACCCCCTTGCGGGTTTTGGCCAGGGCCTCGGCCGAGAGGATGTCGCGGGTCTTGTCGGTGAGCGGGGTGTGCAGGCTGATGATGTCGGCGCGGCCCAAGAGGTCATCCAACTCGACCTTCTCGACGCCGATCTCCACCGCCCGATCGGGCGACAGGAACGGATCATAGGCGATGACCTTCATCTTCAGGCCGTTGGCGCGGTCGGCGACGATCGAGCCGATGTTGCCGGCCCCGATCAGGCCGAGCGTCTTGGCGTAGAGCTCGACGCCCATGAAGCGGTTCTTTTCCCACTTGCCCGCCTGCGTCGAGGCGTCGGCGACGGGGAGCTGTCGGGCCAGGGCGAAGATCATGGCGATGGCGTGCTCGGCGGTGGTGATCGAGTTGCCGAACGGAGTGTTCATGACCACGACGCCGGCGGCGGTGGCGGCCGGGATGTCGACGTTGTCGACGCCGATGCCGGCGCGGCCGATGACCTTCAGCTTGCCGGCCGCGGCGATGACCTCGCGGTCGGCCTTGGTCGCCGAGCGCACGGCCAGACCGTCATAGTCGCCGATGATCTCGATCAACTGGGGCTTGGTGAGGCCAGTCTTGATGTCGGCGGTGACGCCGCGGTGACGGAAGACCGCGACGGCGGCGGGCGAGAGGCTGTCGGCGATGAGCACGCGGGGGGCCATCAGTTGCAGACCTCGGCGGAGACGGTGGCGAAGGCCCAGTCCAGCCAGGGAGTCAGGGCTTCGAGGTCGTCAGCCTCGACCGTCGCCCCGCACCAGATGCGCAGACCGGCCGGCGCGTTGCGATGGGCGCCGATGTCGAGGGCCGCGCCCTCCTTTTCCAAGAGCGCGGCCAGGCGCTTGGCGAAATCGGCCTGGGCGTCGGCGGAAAGCGCGGCGACCCTGGCGTCGACGATCTTCAGGCACACCGAGGTGTTCGAGCGGGTGGCCGGGTCCCTGGCCAGAAAATCGACCCAGGCGGTGCGTTCCACCCAGTCGGCGAGCACGGCCAGATTGGCGTCGGCGCGGCGCTTCAGCTCGGTCAGGCCGCCGATCGAAGCGGCCCATTTGAGGGTATCGAGATAGTCTTCGACGCACAGCATCGAGGGGGTGTTGATCGTCGATCCTTCGAAGATCTCGAGGTCGATCTTGCCGGCCTTGGCGATGCGGAAGAGCTTGGGCAGGGGCCAGGGCGGACGGTAGCTTTCCAGCCTCTGGACCGCCCGGGGCGAGAGGATCAGCATGCCGTGGGCCGCCTCGCCGCCCAGCGCCTTCTGCCAGGAGAAGGTGACCACATCGAGCTTGGCCCAGTCGAGCGCCTGGGCGAAGCAGGCGCTGGTGGCGTCGCAGATAGTCAGGCCCGCGCGGCGCTTGGCGATGAAATCGGCATTCGGCACGCGCACGCCCGAGGTGGTGCCGTTCCAGGTGAACACCAGGTCGGCTTCGGCGCTGACCTTGGCGAGATCGGGCAGCTCGCCATACGGCGCATCGAGCACCTCGGCGTCCAGCTTCAGCTGGGTCGCGACGTCAGTCACCCAGTCCTTGCCGAACGACTCGAAGGCGAGAAGCTGCACCGGGCGCGGGCCTAGGAGGTTCCACATGGCCAGCTCCATGGCCCCGGTGTCGGAGCCAGGCACGATGGCGATCAGGTGGTCGTCGGGAACCTGGAGCACGGCGCGCGTCTGGTCGATCGCCGCCTGCAGCCGCGCCTTGCCAGGCTTTGAGCGGTGCGAGCGGCCGAGAACGGCGGTCCTGAGATTTTCAGCGGTCCATCCGGGGCGCTTGGCGCAGGGGCCAGATGAAAACTGCGGCCTGGCCGGGCGCATCGCCGGCGTGGCGAAGGCTGTCATGACAAATCTCCCATCCTTTCAGATGGGCTGCGCCCCGTTGGGAGGGCGTGGCCCGCCGCGCAGAAGCCCCCGTTCGGGCGGCAAGGCAAGCGGTTTTTCAGCGCCGCTGGGGCGAAAAGCGCTATCCGGTCATGGGTCTGTTCAGGCGCTGACGCCGTGCGTGGCCGCCGGCGCGACTCTGGTCCTGACGCGGCGGCGCCAGACGGAGACCGTTCCCAGAATGATGGCGATGTTGATGCCGGTGGTATCGAAGTTGTTGATCCAGGCGTGCGTGACGTCGGGCGACAGGGTGTTGACCAGATAGTAGGCGTGGAGGCTGAACTGGACGGCCTGGAACAGCATGGCGGCGCCCAGCCACAGGCTGGCGTAGCGCATGGCCAGGAAGAGAAACCCCACGGCCGCGATGGCGTCGAAAGCCAGGGTGGCGATCGCCGCCGCATCGGGGTTGAGAAACGGATGCAGGGCCATGGTGACAAAGCCGTTGCCCACATTCAGGCACGCCCCGATGCGCTCGGCCACGCCGCCCTTCCAAAGGGCAAGCAGCAGGGTGCCGATGAGCAGGACGATTCCGAGCCGAGGATAGATGCTGTAAAACATGCTTAGCGCCCCTGACACGAGCCAGAGGCGCCAAACAAGTTAAACTTCCGCAACCAAACGGGGGCGGAGAGGAAGGAAAACGCCTAGCTGGCGACCCGCATGGTGACGCGGTCGATAGCGGCGGAGCTGGGGGGCTTGTCTTCGTAGCCGCCCATCTTGGTGCGCACGCCGATGCGCAGCTTGGTTTCGTTGAGCACATCGTGCGCGCCGACCATGGCGGTGCGCGCGGCGCCCAGGGCGGCGATGGCTTCGACCAGCTTGGCCGCGGCGCCGTCGCCGACGACCGCGGAAAGCCCCAGGTCCTTGCGGGCCCGCAACATGTCGGCCATCAGTTCCGACGCTTCGGTGAGCGCGGCGTCGACCGCGTGTTCAGTCGCGAACAACTTGGTCGCGACCCGTTGAGCAACAAAAACCTTTTCCACGATTTTCCCTCCGTTAACCCCAAATAGGAAGCTTCACGGTAAACGAAAGCCTAACGGCTGTCCATGGACAAATTGCGCCTTATTTCGCCTGCGAAGCGAAACGTTAGGAATGGGCATGTATTAACGAAGCCCGTTGCGGCTATTCGCATCCACAAGACGCCCAGAGACCCACGATGCGCAAAGCAAACCATCCGCCTTTTCAGGCGCGGGTCGCCAGTGTGGCCATTGTCACCACTGTTGCGGTGCTGATTGCGGCGTGCCTGAGCTTCATGCTGCAGCAATGGGGCGTCGCCAGACAGCAAGCGCATAGCGCCAACGGGGCGTTGGCGGATGTGATCGCCATTTCGGTCGGTCCCTCGGTGGCCGGCCACGATGACGCCGCCGCGGCGCGCACGCTGGCGGCCGTGGCGCGCGCCCACGACTTCGTTGACGCGCGCCTGGTCGACGCCGCGGGGCGCGATGTCGCGGCTTTCGCCAGCCCGATGCAGGGCGCGCGAGCCGCGAGTTTCGACACCGTCCGGCGACCGGTAACCGTCAACGGAAGGCCGGTGGGCGAACTGACGCTGAGGGCTTCACCGCCGACGCTGGGCGCGCTGCTGCCGAAGTTCCTGGCGCTGACCGGGGCGTTGTTTTTCGGGGCCAGCGGCTTTTCGCTGTTCGTCGCCAGGGGTCTCGCCCTGCGGGTGACGGCGCCCATCGAGCGATTGTCGCAGGCGATGGCGCAGGTGGCCGCCAGCGGCAAGTTTACGCCGGTGGCCGAGGATACCGACGACGATGTCTTCCACCGCCTGACCGAAAGCTTCAACGATCTGTTGGCTCAACTCGAAACCAATCATCGCGAGCTGCACGAGACCATGGACGATCTGGTCGAGGCCCGCGACGCGGCCGACGCCGCCAACGTCGCCAAGTCGCGCTTCCTGGCCAACATGAGCCATGAGATCCGCACGCCGCTGAACGGGGTGCTGGCCATGGCCGAAGTGATGGCCAGGGACGATCTGGCCAAGACCCAGCGCGAGCGGCTGGCGGTGGTGCGCCAGTCGGGCGAGCAGCTGTTGTCGGTGCTCAACGACGTGCTCGACCTTTCCAAGATCGAGGCCGGCAAGCTCGAACTGGAAACCCAGGATTTCGACATCGAACGCATTGCCCAACAGGTGGGCGAGGGCTTCGCCGCCGTCGCCGAGGGCAAGGCCCTGGCCTTCACCGTCGATGTGGCTCCCGAGGCCCGCGGGATGTGGCGAGGCGACGGCGACCGGCTTCGGCAGATTCTCTCCAACCTGGTCTCAAACGCCCTGAAGTTCACGCCCAAGGGGTCGGTGACCGCGCGCTTTGAACTCGCCGACGCCAGCGGCCTGCGCCTTTATGTGACCGATACCGGCATCGGCATCCCCGCCGACAAGATCGCCTCGCTGTTCGAGAAGTTCACCCAGGCCGACAGCTCGACCACGCGCCGTTACGGCGGCTCAGGCCTGGGGCTGGCGATCTGCCGCGAACTGGCCCAGCTGATGCACGGATCGATCTCGGTGGTCAGCCGCGAAGGCGAGGGCTCGACCTTCTTCGCCGAAATTCCGCTCGAACGCAGCCTGGCGCGGCCGCCCGCGCCCGCGCCCGATGTGGCCGCCGAAATGGAAAGGCGCCGCATCCGCCTGCTCGCCGCCGAGGACAATCCGGTCAACCAGAAAGTCCTGCAGGCGATCGTCGAGCCGATGGACGTCGAGCTGGAGATCGTCGCCGACGGCCGCTCGGCGGTCGAGGCCTGGCGGACCGGCGCCTACGATGTGATCCTGATGGATATCCAGATGCCGATCATGGACGGCATCGCCGCGACGCAAGCGATCCGCGCGCTCGAAGCGGCCGATGTTCGGCAGCGCACGCCGATCCTGGCGCTGACCGCCAACGCGCTGGTCCACCAGATCGAGGAGTATCTGGCGGCCGGCATGGACGGTCACATCGCCAAGCCGATCGAAATCGCCAAGCTCTATGAAGCGGTCAACCGGGCGCTGATGAGCAACGTCGACGCCAAGGCCGCTTGAACGACCGGCGCAAGCCTCTTTGGCCGGCGCCGCTCAGCCTTGCTCAACGCCAGGAACAGACCCGGCGGTGATAGCGCCAATGGCAGACCCGCCGATGACCCCAGCCATGCCGATGCCAGTCGTGGCGCATGGCATGGTCGCGGTAGCCGCCGTCGGAGCGGTGGTCGTAGCCCGGACGGTCGCCGCCCCGGTAGTCCTGCGCCGAGGCGAGCCCGGCGCCGGCAAGCAGCGAAGCGCCAAGAGCGGCGGCGATGATCAGTTTCATGGTTATGATTCCCAGCGGCTCGCCCCCATTGGCGCCCCGAGCCATTGAAACGCATCAATTGGCAAAACGGTTCAGTTTGGGGGAATTCCGATCAGGATGATGGCCGCCTTGCGCCCCCTCCACCACCGGCTACGCCGGCGGTCCCCCTCCCCCGCGACGCTGCGCTTGCGAGGGAGGAATTTTCTTTCCTAAACTCCTGCCCCGCCAAGCGGGGGAGGTGGCGCGGCGCGATCAGCGCCGTGACGGAGGGGGCGCAAAGCTGGCTAGTTCCAGCGACGGGACGCGCCCTAGAGCGTTTTGCCGGTGAGATGAATCGAATGTGATCGAGCGAGGGATTCTCGTTTCGGTTGGTCCGTGAATCACTGGAGCCTTCTGATTCGGAGGCGAAGATGGGCAAGGCGCGGTCTGAAGATTTACGAGCGA
>DATCCB010000054.1:0-19027 GCA_036511515.1 Caulobacteraceae bacterium
TCGCTCGTAAATCTTCAGACCGCGCCTTGCCCATCTTCGCCTCCGAATCAGAAGGCTCCAGTGATTCACGGACCAACCGAAACGAGAATCCCTCGCTCGATCACATTCGATTCATCTCACCGGCAAAACGCTCTAGGGCGCCGGCATTGGGTCCAGCCGATGCAACAGCAGCGCGCCTCGGAAACTGCTCGCTTCGTCCCGCACCGGAATGTCGACGGTCATCACCGCGACGTCAGGCGACCCTGACGGCCGACTCCCGCGGCTCCCGCTCAATGCAAAATAGGAAGCTACGGGCTGACCGGCTGCCCGTGATGATCGCCCTCGGTGAACGCCAGCAGGATAATTCCGCCGATCAGCCCGCCAAAGCCCAGCAGGGCCAGGGTGCTGTCGTTATGGTCGTAATAGCCGCCGACGTGGCGACGGGCGACGCAGGACCGCATGAAGTCGTCTCGATCCTGGGTCCCGGTGTCATGGCGCGACACCATGTCGTCCCACTTCTCGGTACAATAGGCCAGGGTGCCCGGCTGAGGCTCCCGCGCATCCTGCGCCTGGACGGCGCCGGCTTGGCTGCTCAGCATGGCGAGCGCAGCCATGGCGGCTAGAATCGGCTTTTTCATTGGTCTAGCCCTCTTTTACGCGGCCCTTCTGCCAATAATACGCATAGGCCTGTTTGGTTTCTGGCGCAAGGCGGAGCGGCGTGGCCCGAATGAGCATGCGATAGTACTCGCTTGCCGCCTGTCTTCGCTGCGCCCGCCAATCACACTAACTCCGCCGCCGCGGCAGCGATGTCATCCGCATAGAGCTGGGCGCAGGACCACTCGGATAAGGCCCTTGAACGCAGTGCGGCGTAAATTGCCGGGTCGTCAAGGACATGCCTGAGCTCCCGCGCGGCGGCGGGAAGATCATTCACCTCGACTACGATGGCGTTGACGCCGGGCTTGCAGTAAGTCGCGATCTCGCCGACGGCCGTTACTACTGGTACGCACCCAAGCTGCATGGCTTCAACCACCGTCATGGCCATACCTTCAAAGCGGCTTAGTTGCAGAAAAAATGCCGCAGATCCGGCTACCTCAGGCAACTGTTGCCGCTCGATCGCACCTCGGAAATGGACGCGGTCCGATATTCTCAACTTCGCCGCAAGAGCAACTAGGGAAGTTTTCTCGCCATCATCGGGACCCCATGCGTCAAACGATGCATCGACCCCTTGCGCGACCAATTCTGCGATCAAGCGTAACGCCCGATCGATGCCCTTTTGGCGGTTGAGGCGGCCCCAACTTACGAAACGCGGACAAGGAGGTTTTGCCTCTGCGGAGAACGGCCGAAACCTAGCTGTAACAAACGATATAATCCGTCCGGGCTTGCTCGCGCCATGAGCACGCCCTTGAAAGGTCGCCAGACAGTCGAACCAAATGGCGTCCGACGCCCGCATTGCAAGCAAGTACAAGAGCCGGTCCACGACATGTGCGGGTCGAGCAACATGCAAAAAGCAAACGACCTTCACTCGGGGGTTGAGCCATTTGACCAGCATCCCGAGCGGTAGCGTTCGCCACAACGAGCAGATCACTAAATCAGGCGCGAACTGTCTGAGGCGCCGGAGCGCATCGAAGTAGGCGCGGGGATCATGTCGCGATGCATATCGCGCCGGCAAAACGCGGGTCTTGTCGGTCATCAGGCTTTCGCCCGCAACAAAGACCATTTTGAAGTCGCAGTTCAGATTGTCTCGCATCGCCATTGACCGCGCGGCTTCTTCGACCCCCCCTCTCCCGTCGGTAGGAATCACGTGAGCTATTTTCATTGGCGTACGACCGCTCCGCTTCCTCTGGCAATGCGCCGCCGCATACGAAAATCCGCGGGCGATGGCGCTAAGATCGTGGCGCTCATCTGTCGTCCTTGGCCAAGGTCAAATCGCTTGTTGCCCGATTGTGCGACATATCCTTCCGGGCCCGAGAGCCTGAGATCGCCAACAACGCCTGAGTCAGAAAAAGTGAGCGAGGCGCTTGCCTGGCTTCTTGGAACTCCGTGTGGCCCGGCGTAGTGGGGAGGGAACAAGTCACCAAAAATCACAACGTCGCCTGGGCCACCCGACAGACCCAACCGTCCACCCGATAGCGATGGCCAAATTGCAACTAATCACAAACCCGCCTGCAAGCCGCCCCCGCCTTCTGGTGTTGGATAGCTCATTCTCCCTCGAAGCCATTCGCTCTCGTGGACTTGAGCACTCGGTCACCTGCCGAGACCTGGATGGCTTTTTCGATCATGTGTGGACCGTGCATCCTTTTGCATCCCTGGTAACGTCGAACGCCTGGGCAGAGAAATATGGGTCGCCGAACATATATTCCTTGGCTCCGCGCCACACGTTCATTGATGGAAAGGTAGGGCGGTTTTCCGCGCTTCGTTGGTTTCCGCCTCTGAATTTCCTCATCGGACAGCTCGGCATCTTTTGGTTCCTGCTTCGCCTTATTCGGCATCAAGGGATCAGTTTAATTCGCGTCGGAGACCCCCTTTATCTTGGCCTCTTCGGATGGGCGCTCGGTCGGGTGTGCCGACTTCCGCTCGTAGTGAGGGTGGGCGCAAATCACGACAAGACCTATGAGCTTACGGGCCGGCCACTCATGCGGCGTCTATTTCTGAGCCGAAAGTTTGAAAAAGTGGCGGAACGTTTTGTGTTCGCCCGAGCCGATCTCGTCGCAGGCGCCAATCAGGACAATCTCGACTTCGCATTGGCGAACAACGCGAAGTCCGAGTTTTCAACCTTGTTTCGCTACGGCAATCTGATCGATCGGCGCCATTTCGTCGAACCGGCGACTCGCGGCGGGGGCGTCGCCTTGCTGCACGAACTAGGGGTAGGGCTGCAACGATTTCTTCTCTACGTCGGCCGCCTCGAAGAAATCAAACATCCCGATCACGTGCTGCGGGTGCTCGGTATCCTACGGCGCCGCGGTCATGACGTACGGGCGGTATTTGCGGGCGACGGCGCCCTATCCGGGCGCCTCCGCGACCTTTCCCGAACCCTGGGAGTTGAGGATCGAACGATACTTTGCGGCAATCAGGCCCAGCAATGGCTCTCCCAAATCCTCCCGCACGCCGCGGCTGTGATATCTCCGCACACCGGGCGAGCGCTGTCGGAAGCGGCCTTAGCGGCGGCCCCGATCGTTGCATATGACGTCGACTGGCAATCCGAACTGGTCCAGACCGGCGTGACCGGCGAACTGGTCCCTAACCTGAAATGGGAGGAGATGGCTAAAGCCACCGAGAGATTTCTCGCCGATCCCGATTACGCACGCACGATGGGGCGGGCGGCGCGGCGAAGGGCCCTCGAGATGCTGGATCCCGAGGCGCTGGACCAGCATGAGCGGGAACAATACGCCGCGCTTCTAATACGATTCGCCCAAAGGCGCGGACGCCCAGGGTGACCCCCGCGATACGCGGGGCCTCAAGACGTGGCGCCAACCGCCGCCCCACCAGGTTTCCGGGCGATCAGCAGACGAATATCGGCCGTCGAGCCCCTGAAGCCATCATAAATCGACATATCGTAGCCTCTTCGAAAGAGCAGATAATCCTCTTGGGCGACCACGTGCAGGCCGGCCGTTTCCAGCACGCTGACAATGCGATCCCACTCGATGTGATCGTCCTCGAACACGTGGATGTCGCCCTCCTCGTGGTAGCGAGGATTGACGAACTTTCGCACGAGCCAGGAGACATAGCTTCGGGGCCGGAGGAACCTTCGCCAGCGCGGACCGACAGCCGTTCTCATCGTCTTGAGAAACTCCAGGCGGGCCGGGGTGGGCGCCCAAACTTCGGGCGACGCCTCATGATCGATGAACACTACACCTCCAGGCTTTAGAACCCGAACAAACTCTCCCAAAATGCCCAGATAATCCGGGACGTGGTGCAACACGGAATAGGTGGCGACCATGTCCATGCTGGAGGTGGTGAATTCCGAAAGATCGCTGCCATTGAGGCGAGCCGTCTCCACTTTTGTCGCATAGCGTCGGGCTGCGACCAATTCAAGGAACCGGTTGGAGATATCCGAAGCAACGACATCGCATCCAAGACCTGACAGCACCTGGGTGAGATTGCCCGCCCCGCAGCCGAAATCGAGAACGCGTGGCACTTTAGCGCCAGTCTGCACAGCCTCGAGCGCTCTACTCAGGGCGCGGCGAAGGCGATGTTGCTCAACCTCGTTGTATATCTCGCCGTGATCACGTTCGTAGCTTGTGGCGACGCGGTCGTGCGCCCGGCGGTTGTGCAGAATATCGCGCACGGCGTTCTCGTCATATCCCATGTAGGCCTCAGACACGGTCTAATGTTTCACCATGACGCAATCTTATTCTATCACCGCAATTACCACGATCAGACATTGTCTTTGATGGAACTCACTGTTGATCAGGATGCGCGCCTTAAGTCACCGACGATACCTGAATATTCGCTCTAGGAGAAGGCCTGCCAACCCCTTCGCTGTCAGATGAACTTTCAATGAAGCTTTAAGGTAATCCCTATAGTGTCGGCCCAGATCTAGGAATCGTATCTCCAAGAGTAGGTGAGCGCACCGGTATAAAGCTGAACTTGCTAGCCAAGGATACTTAGAAACTACCAGTATACAGGCTATCAGATCATCTTGGATATTTTCTATACGCGCGACTGAGTCCCGAATCGTGGTGACATTGTTGCCATGCCGCCGATAACGACCGAGAACTTGATCTAGGTACCCGATCTTACCACCGCCGCTGAGCGTGTCGATCCAGTACATCCAGTCGGAGACGATAGGTGTTCTAATGTCGAACCCTGAGGCGGGTGTCGACGACGCGCGGACCATCGTGGAAGAGGCGCCATTGATAGTGCCATGTCGTACCATCGTCTCAATGTCCCCGTTGCGCGGGACGTTTCCCTTCCTCCTTCTGACAATGCGGTTGCCCGTGACGGAATCGAAAATTTCAAGCTCATGATGGCAAATTGCGTGATCTGGGCGTGCTTCGAGGAATTCCACCTGTTGGGAAATCTTGCCTTGCAACATGAGATCGTCGCCCCCCATCCACGCGATATACTTTCCGGAGCACGCAAAATGTGCAGCGTTGCTGTTTGCGGTTATGCCGTGGTTCGCGGGGTTAAGCCTTAAAATAAATGGTCTTGCGTGTTCCTTTTCGCACTGAAGTAGAAATTCACGCGTTCCGTCCGTTGATCCGTCGTCAGCGACCACAATTTCAATGTTCGGATAGTCTTGTGCGATGACGGACGCTACGCACTCCTTCAGAAAATCAAGCTGATTGTAGGTGATGATGGCCACGCTGACCAAGGGTGCGTCTGTAGTTTCACTCATGCCAGGGTCCCACGGCGCCCAACCGCCCGCCGAACAGGGGCCGCGACGTCCGAACGATCGGTGAGTGTCGTCATCCTGACCATGCCAGCCACGGCTCTGAGCACGCCGTCAACCCATTGGAAACGGGGGCGACGAAAAACACAGCGATTGCAAGGGCAACCAAGCGCGATAACGCAAAGATCGCCGGCCTCGTCCAGGCAAGTCCGGCGCCGCGGTTACCCGTTCAATGAAGATTCGCGGCGCCAGGGGCAAGCATGTACCGCGCCGCGTTCTCGCCCGCTATGTTCCCAGCGCCCTGTTCGAACGGCCCAAACAGGGTTTCGCGGTACCCATCGACCAATGGCTGCGCGGCGAGTTGCGTCCCTGGGCCGAAGACCTTCTCAGCGAACAGAGACTGAAAATCCAAGACCTGTTCAATCCCCCCGAAGTACGCAGAATTTGGGCGCAGCACCTGAGCGGCGCCACCAACGGTGACGTCAGGCTCTGGCGCCTGCTGAGATCGTGTCCCATCGCGTGGTGTAACTCGAGGCATCGAGGTCACCGTGATCTCCGGCGGGCCGGGATCGATCAGGCTGTCAGGATTGGCAGACTGACGATGGGATTATCGCTCAGTCCGGCGACGGATTCCAGGCTCAAGTAGCGGGAGCGCTGGACGGCCCATTCGTCGTTCTGTTCGAGCAGGATGGCGCCGACGAGACGCACGATCGCCGCCTCGTTGGGGAAGATTCCCACGACCTCGGTGCGTCGTTTGATCTCGCCGTTGAGCCGCTCCAGGGGGTTGGTGGAATGCAGCTTGGCTCGGTGAGCCGCCGGGAAGGTCATGTAAGCCAGGACGTCGGTCTCGGCCTCGTCGAGCAAGCCGGCGAGCTTGGACAGCTTGGGCCGCAGCTGGTCGGCCACCCTTCGCCATTGCAGCTTGGCGGCCTCGGCGTCGTCCTGAGCGAAGGCGGCGCCCATGAAGGCCGCGACGACCCGCCGACCGCTCTTGCCGGCGTGGGCCATGACATTGCGCATGAAATGGACGCGGCAGCGTTGCCACGTACAGTTCATCACTTTGGAGACGGCGGCCTTGATGCCTTCGTGGGCGTCGGAGATGACCAGCTTCACTCCGCGCAGGCCCCGCCGGGCGAGCGACCGCAGGAACTGGGTCCAGAAGGTCTCGGCTTCGGAGGGGCCGATCTCCATGCCCAGGATCTCACGGCGACCGTCGGCGTTGGCGCCCACCGCGACGATGACAGCGACCGAGACGATGCGACCGTTCTGGCGAACCTTGATGTAGGTGGCGTCGATCCACAGGTACGGCCAATCGCCCTCGATCGGGCGATCGAGGAAGGCGTTCACGCGTCCGTCGATCTCCTCGCACAGCCGCGAGACCCCCGCCTTCGCGGGGGCAGGCTCTGGCTCTTGGAGATGCCGCTCATGCCCATGGCCTGCACCAGGTCATCCACCGAGCGGGTCGATATGCCCTGGATGTAGGCCTCCTGGACCACCGCGGTCAGAGCCTTCTCGGCCAGCCGCCTGGGCTCCAGGAAGAAGGGAAAGTACGATCCCTTCCTCAGCTTGGGGATGCGCAGCTCCACCGTCCCGGCCCTTGTCTCCCAATCGCGATCCCGGTAGCCGTTGCGCTGCGCCAGCCGCTCGGAATTCTTCTCACCGTGAGCCGCCCCGGTTAGGCCGCCCACCTCCAGCTCCATAAGCCGCTGGGCCCCATAGCCGATCATCTCGCGCAGAAAGCCCGCGTCAGGGCTCTTCTCCATCAGCGCCCGCAGGTTCATCATGTCGTCGGTCATCTTCGTTCCTTGGTCAGGGTTGAGTGTGCAAACCCAAACCTACCGAAGATCGTCGATGACCGCCGCTGCGCCACTCGCTCGCTACGGCGCCACGTTGAAAGGCGCGCGTCGCGAGCGGCTCCGCTACCGTCCGAAGCTACACCACCTCCGGGGACACGACCCCTGCTGATGTTCCAGTCGTGACGGGATCAGCGCCTCCTCGCCTAACTCCGCATGACCTCGTCGGCCGCGGAGCCTTTCCAGCGCGGCGCGACCGTCTCCGGATCGCCGTGGACTTGCGCACGGAGCGCATAGGCGTTCACAAATATTGGCGGTAGTTTACTTGCCGCCTGCCCTGGCTGCGGGCGCCAGGCGTCTGGCAAGGGCGCCGAGCTGACCCAGGGCCCCGCCGAGTTCGGCCATCTCCCCTAATCGCGCCAGTCCATGGACGCCAAAGGCGAGGGCCGCGACGGCGCCGAAGGCCGCCCCCCACCATCTCGAGACCGCGCCGACCAGGAAGACGGCGATCGCGGCGCCAAGCAGGGCCAGGAAGCCGAAGGCGACCTTGCGGCGCCAGGAAAATCCGGTCCGCCGATAAGCCAGAAAGTACATCGCCGGCAGGTGCAGGACGTACACGGCGGCGAAGGCGACGCCGGTGGCCTGGATGCCGATCAGCGGCAGGCCGAGCCATACCAAGCCGGCAAAGATGGCGATCGCGCCGGCCTCGGTCAGCACGAACATGCGGGCGTCGCCATAGGCCAGGATGACGTAGCCCAGAGGCCAGCTGGCCACCTTGATGACGTCGCCGAGGATCTGCCAGCGCAGCACGGTCGCGGCGAGGGCAAAGCGGCTCGAGTACAACAGGTCGATGACCCAGGGGGCGAGGCCGAGCATGGCCAGGAATACGGGGCCGGCCAGCAGCAGCGCGACCTCCGTCTGCTCATTGACCATCTGGTTCAAACGCGCCGGCTCGTGGATCGCGGCGCAGAGGCGCGGATAGTAGTCGGCGCTCATCGCCCCCAGCACGAAGGCGATGTAGGTCATCGAGATCGTCGCCGCGGCCTGGAACTGGCCCAGCGCCGCGTCGCCCAGCTGGCGGTGCACCATCGCGCGCACAGCCAGCTGGCCAAGATTGACCACCACGCCGGCGACCATGAACGCGGCCCCCAGGCGCGCCAGCTGCGCCCACTGGGACATCAACACCGGCAAGGGCGTCCGCGGCGCGGTGATTTTCGGCAGCCGCGCCACATAGATGTGGCCCAGCACAAGGCTGGCCAGCGGGGTGGCGATGACAAACAGCCAAAGCGCTTTGCCGCCCCAAACCCAAAGCACCGCGAGCCCGAGCGCGGTCGAGAGGACCGACGAGAAGACCGTGACCCGGGCGATGTCGCCTATGCGCCTCAGTCCATAGAGCAGCGCGCCCTGGGAACCGGTGGCGACAGTCAGCGCCACGCCCAGGGCCAACCAGCCGATAGCTGTCGCCTGGCGCGTGTCACCCAACAGGCGCCGCGCCAAAATCCCATGCAGGAGCCAGAAGACACCCGCGCCGACAACCGCCAGTGCGAGGGTGCCCCAGAACAGCGCGCGACGCGATGCCGCTACGGCCGCCTCGTCGTCGCGGCCAACGGCCTCGGCGATCTGTCTTGTTCCGACGTTGCCCAGACCCATGGAAGAGACAGCCGACGCGGTGGCGATCAGACTTTGGAAGAGGCCGATCAGGCCCACGCCCTCCGGACCGAGAAGCAGGGCCGCGGCCTTGTTGCGGATCAGCCCGACGACGACGTTGACGATCGACGCCCCGCCGATGATCGAGGAGGAGCGCAGGATCCCGCGATAGGAGGTGCTCAACTAGTCGATCGCCTTGATGGCCCTGGCCGGTACGCCGGCCGCGACCGTACCCCCGGCGACATCCCCGGTCACCAGCGAGCCGTGGCCGATGACCGCGCCGTCGCCGATGGTCACGCCTTTGAGTATCTTCACATTTGAGCCAATGAACACGTGATCGCCAATGATCACCGCCCTGGCCCGCTCCGGCAACGACGTGTGGCGCTCCGCCACCCGGACGCCGTGGAAATCGCTGTCATAGATTTCGACGTTCGCGCCGATGAGACAGTCTTTGCCGATGGTGATCCGGGTGTGTTCAGCCACGGCGCAGAAGTTGTTGTTCATGCTTGTCCCATCCCCGATGGTGATCGAAGCGTCCGCGTTGCGTGCCTCGATATAGGCGTAGGTCGAAAAGAACGACGGCGAAGAATTCACGCCGATTTGCACGTTCTTTCCGAAAACTATTCGCCCCAAGCCTTCGGCATGAAGCGGCTGCAGTCTCCGGGGCGCGCCTGCCACGCGGTTCGTCGACAGCGCCCGGAAAAGCACATTGCGCGGGGTCTGCACGATCCGGCCCAGGTAATGTTTCAGCCGTCTCTCGATCTTTCTTCTAAGCAAGGCGCGCCACTTCCACCGCGACATAGGCGGCATCTTCGGCCGACAGGTGCGGGCCGATCGGCAAGCTCAACAGCTCCTTGGCCATGCGAGAGGCCAGCGGGAATGCTTCGGCCGCAAATCCTGACGCGGCATAGGCCTGCTGCTGGTGGGGCGGGATCGGATAGTGGATCAGGCTGCCGATGCCGGCTTCGGCGAGGCGCGCCTGCAGCCTGTCGCGGTGCGGATGCCGCACGACAAACAGATGCCAGGCCGGATCGGCCCATTGCGGCGCGGCCGGCAGGATGAGGGCGCTGCCGGCCAATGCGGCGCGGTACCGGCCGGCGACGGTGGCGCGGCGGGCGTTCCAGGCGTCGAGGTGGGGCAGCTTGACCCGCAGGATGGCCGCCTGAATGGGATCGAGGCGGCTGTTCACGCCCTGGACCTCATTGAGGTATTTTGTGCGCGAGCCGTAGTTGCCGAGCACCCTTATGCGGTCGGCCAGTTCCGGGTCGTCGGTGGTGACCGCGCCGCCGTCCCCCATCCCGCCCAGGTTCTTGCCCGGGTAGAAACTCCAGGCGACCACGCTGCCGTGGCTGCCGATCCGCCGGCCCTTGTAGCGGGCGCCGTGCGCCTGGGCGGCGTCCTCCAGGACGCGCAACCCGCGCCGATCGGCGATCTCCAGGATCGGGTCCAGGTCGGCCGGCTGGCCGTAGAGATGAACCGGCAGGATCACCTTTGTCCGGGGCGTGATGGCGGCTTCGATCCGCTCGGGATCGAGGTTGTAGGTCGCCAGGGTCGGCTCGACGGGTACGGGCGTCGCGCCGCACTGGCTGACGGCCAGCCAGGTGGCGATGTAGGTGTTCGAGGGCACGATGACTTCGTCGCCCGCGCCCACCCCCATGGCGCGCAGGGCCAGATGGAGTGCGTCGAGGCCGTTGCCCAGTCCGACACAGTGCGACGCCTGGCAATAGGCCGCGAACTCGGCTTCGAAGGCCTCGACTTCCTCGCCCAGGATATACCAGCCCGACGATGCGACGCGACTGACCGCCGCGTC
Organism: Caulobacteraceae bacterium; assembly: GCA_036511515.1. Lineage (GTDB taxonomy): Bacteria > Pseudomonadota > Alphaproteobacteria > Caulobacterales > Caulobacteraceae > Acaudatibacter. The sequence goes on from DATCCB010000054.1 coordinate 10,562, forward strand.
GATCGCCTCGCGCAGTTCCGCGTACGGGGCTTTGAGGTTCAGGAAGGGGATCAAAGCGGAAGCCTTATCGGGATGCAAGGCATCGCTTAAACTGTTCCTCCCGCCGGCCAAGTTCTAGTTGTAACTGCAAAGGGTGTGCTGGGCTCGCCAAGATTGGCCGATCGCCTTGCATCGAGCGTAAGAATGCATCAACGCTCAGGAGCTTCGGGAGCACCACAAGACAGCCGGGACCAATTGCAGAATGCCAGACCCCAAGTTGGTACACCCTACCGCCGTCATATCTCGCGAAGCGATATTTGGCGATGACGTTTCTGTGGGTCCCTTCACCGTAATTGGGGCCGCCATCTTCGGCAAAGGGGTTACAATTCATTCTCACGCTTTCATCGGCGACGGCGTCGAAATTGGCGCCGACAGCGAGGTTTTTCCCGGCGCCGTAATCGGGAAGGCCCCTAGCGGCGCGGGCGCGACGTCCCGCCCAATCGAATTCAAACCTACTATAGAAATCGGCGAATGTTGCTCCATAGGCCCTCACTCAGTGATTTACTACGACGTCCATATAGGTTCCGGGACCCTGATTGGAGATGGCGCTTCAATTCGAGAACAATGTAGAATTGGGCAGCGTTGTATAATAAGTAGATATGTGACCATTAATTACAACACTGTAGTAGGAAATGACGTCAAAATAATGGACTTGACTCATTTGACAGGAAATATGATTATAGATGACAACGTTTTTGTTAGTATACTCGTTGGAACCACCAACGATAACGATGTTCGAAGCGGCTATGGAAGCCACGTCATCGGGCCCCATCTCGAAGCCAGCGCAGTTATCGGGGTTGGAGCTTCCCTACTTCCCAACATTTGCATCGGCAAAGGCGCCACGGTTGGAGCTGGCTCAGTTGTCACTAAGGATGTGAAGCCAAACACCACCGTGCTCGGCATTCCGGCACGCGAGCGCTGAACCGGAGTTACAGGCTTTCGATGGCTAGCACGATCGACCAATGCGTCCTTGTTTCTTTGCCTATAGTGAATGATCCTAGGGGAAATCTGACTTTCATTGAAGGTGAAACGCATGTCCCGTTCCTGATAAAACGGATCTATTATATTTATGATGTGCCAGGAGGGAGTGAACGCGGAGGGCATGCGCACAAGGTTCTCCAAGAATTTATAGTTGCCATGGCGGGGAGTTTTGATGTCGTTCTAGATGATGGCGAACGCAAGAAACGCGTCCACCTCAATCGTTCATATTTCGGCCTCTATATGCCGCCTATGATTTGGCGCGAGCTGGACAATTTTTCATCTGGTTCTGTCAGCATGGTAGTCGCGTCCGAGAGGTATGACGAGGCAGACTACTTCCGAAACTATAGTCGCTTTTTGGAAGCTAAGCTGCTAGACTAGCCGCCGTTTCTGGGCGAACCGTCTGAGTTTTTCCCCAATCAGAGTCCGCCGGTCACGCGGTCTCGCGGAAGTATGGATTTGACGTCGTAGAGAATACCGCCGCTCGAGCACAACCCGCAAAGGCTTTCAGCCGTTTGGGCTCTGAACTGGTCGTGGCCGACGGCGAGCACGACCGCGTCGTAAGTGCCCGCGCGGGGGCTCCCGGTCAACGCGATCCCATACTCCCGCAAGGCTTCCTCCGGATCGGCCCAGGGGTCGTGAACGGCGACGTCCATGCCAAAGCCCTGCAGCCGCCGGACGATGTCGATCACCCGGGTGTTGCGCAGGTCCGGGCAGTTTTCCTTGAAGGTCAGGCCCAGCACCAGCACCTTGGCGCCGACCGGGTTGATGGCCTTGCCGGTCATCAGTTGCAGAACCTGGTCGGCCACATAGGCGCCCATGGCGTCGTTCACCCGCCGGCCGGCCAGGATCATCTCGGGGTGATAGCCGGCCTCCTGCGCCTTGTGGGTCAGGTAATAGGGATCGACGCCGATACAGTGGCCGCCGACCAGGCCGGGGCGAAAGGGGAGGAAATTCCATTTCGTCGCCGCGGCCTCGAAAACCTCATGGCTGTCGATGCCCAGGCGGCGGAAGATCATCGCCAGCTCGTTGACCAGGGCGATGTTGACGTCGCGCTGGGTGTTTTCGATCACCTTGGCCGCCTCGGCCACGCGGATCGATGGGGCGGGGTAGGTTCCGGCCTCGATGATCGCGGCGTAGAGGGCGTCGACGCGCGCCGCCGCATCCGGCGTCGATCCGCTGGTCACCTTGATCGTGTTGGTCAGGCGGTGCAGCCGGTCGCCGGGATTGACCCGCTCTGGGCTATAGCCGCAGCAGAAATCGACGTTGAAGGCCAGGCCGGAGATGTGCGCCAGCAGCGGGGCGCAGACCTCTTCGGTGGCGCCCGGATAGACGGTCGATTCATAGATCACCAGGTCGCCCGCCTTCAGCACCCCGGCCACCGCGCGCGTCGCGCCGGTCAGGGCCGAAAGGTCCGGCCGCTTGGCCTGGTCGACCGGCGTCGGCACGGTGACGATGAAGACCGTGCAGGCGGCGAGGTCGGCCATGTCGTCGGTGAAGCTCAGCTGCGGCGCGGCGCTAAGTTCTTCGAGCGTCATCTCCAGGGTGGCGTCATGGCCGGCGCGCAGCTGGTCGATCCGCTCGCGCTTCAGATCCATGCCGACCGTGGGGTAGATCCGCCCGAAGGCCGCCGCCAGCGGCAGGCCGACATAGCCCAGGCCGATCACGCCGATACGTGGGTCGTTGACCATCGATGAACTCAACGCCTTTAGGCCCTAAGAAGTTCGTTGATGCTGGTCTTGGAGCGCGTCTGGGCGTCGACGGTCTTGACGATCACCGCGCAGGCGAGGCTGGGGCCGCCATGGGGGCTGGGCATCGCGCCCGGCAGGACCACGGACCACGGCGGCACGCGGCCGCGGCATACCTCGCCGCTCTGGCGATCGACGATCGGCGTCGAGGCGGTGATGAACACGCCCATGGACAGCACGGCGCCCTGGCCGACGATCACCCCCTCGGCGACCTCGCTGCGGGCGCCGATGAAGCAGCCGTCCTCGACGATGGTCGGCGCGGCCTGCAGCGGCTCGAGCACGCCGCCGATGCCGGCCCCGCCGGAGATGTGCACCCCGGCGCCGATCTGGGCGCAGGAGCCGACGGTCGCCCAGGTATCGACCATGGTCCCCTCACCGATCCAGGCGCCGATGTTGACGAACGACGGCATCAGCACCACGTCGCGGCCGATGAAGGCGCCCTTGCGGACCACGGCGCCGGGCGCGGCGCGGAAACCCGCGGCCTCGAATTGCGGGGCTTCCCAGCCGTCGAACTTGCCGGCGATCTTGTCCCACCAGGGCCCGATATCGCCGCCGAGCGGGCCCGCGCGCATGACCCTGTTCGGCTCCAGGCGAAAGGTGAGCAGGATCGCCTGCTTCAGCCACTGATTGACGATCCAGTCGCCGTCTATTTTCTGCGCGACCCGCGCCTCGCCGGCGTCCAGAAGGCGCACCGCTTCCTCGACCGCCGTGCGCAGCGGGCCGCGGGTGTCGGGGCCGACCGCCTGGCGGTCCAGCCAGCCGGCCTCGATTTCGGCCTGGAGGTCGGCGAGCGACGGACCGGTCATCGCCGGCTCTCCTGCCTCAGCCGCGCCGAGGCGAGAAACGGGGCCAGGGCGGCGGTGCGGTAATCGACGAAGGCGGCGGTGGACGCGGCCGCGTGGTCGCCGACCAGGATGGTGGTCATGCCCGCCGCCGCCGCCGGGGCCAGGTTGCGTTCCGCGTCCTCGAAAAACGCCGTCCTGGCGGGCGTGAGCGCGTGGGCGCCGATCATCCGCTCGAGGGATTGGGCCGACGGCTTGGCGACGTAGCCCGCCGAGGCGATATGGAAAACATCGTCGAAGAGGCCCGTCAGCTCCAGCCGCTCGAGCACCCGCTCGGTGTGGCGGGCATCGGCATTGGTGAAGATCAGCCGCCGCCCGGGCAGCTGCGCGATGGCCGCGCGCAGAGCGGGATCGGGGGCGATGCAGCCTAAGGGGAGGTCGTGGAAGCGCGCGTGATAGACCTGCGGATCGACGCCGTGATGGGTGATCAGGCCGCTCAAGGTCAGGCCTTCTTCGGCCAGATAACGTTTCTGCAGGACATGGGCCTGGTCACGCGGCAGCCCGGTCAGCTCCATGACAAAGTCGGTGATCCGTTCGGAGACCATCAGGCCGAGGCCGGAATTGAGCGGATAGAGGGTGTTGTCCAGGTCGAACAGCCAGGTGTCGATATGGCGAAGATCAGGGGCCGTCGCGGCCTTTTCACGGGTGAGGCCGGGCGTCACGCGCTCACCAGGGTGCCCGCGCCGTGCTCGGTGAACAGCTCGACCAGGAGCGCGTGGGGCCGGCGACCGTCCAGGATGACCACCGCTTCGACGCCGGCCAGGACCGCGGCGATGGCGGTTTCGAGCTTGGGAATCATCCCGCCGGTGGCGACGCCGGCGGCTATCGCCTCGCGGGCCTGGGCCACGCTCAGCTGGCGCACGAGGCGCCCGTCGGCATCGAGCACGCCGGCGGTATCGGTCAGCATCAGCATCCGCCTGGCGCCCAGCGCGCCGGCCAGGGCGCCGGCGACCGTATCGGCGTTGATGTTATAGGTCTGGCCATCCTCGGATACCCCGATCGGCGCGATCACCGGGATGTAGTCGTCCTCCGAGGTGATCAGGCTGGCGATCAGCTTGGGATCGATCGCCGTCGGCTCGCCGACGTAGCCCAGGTCGACGACCTGTTCGAGGTTCGATCCCGGGTCCTTGCGGGTCCGCGTGGCCTTGGCCACGGTGATCAGGCGCGCGTCCTTGCCCGACAGGCCGACGCCGCGAACGTCGGCCATCGCCCCGGCCTGGGTTATCCAGCTGGCGATCTCCTTGTTGATCGAGCCGGAAAGGACCATCTCGGCCACCTCCATGGTCGCCGCGTCGGTGACGCGAAGGCCATCGACGAAGGTCGACTTCACCCCCGCCTTTTCCAGCATGCGGGAGATCTGCGGGCCGCCGCCGTGGACGACCACCGGATGAACGCCCAAGAGTTTCAACAGCACGGCGTCGGCGGCGAACGACTTGGCCAGGGCCTCTTCGCCCATGGCGTGGCCGCCGTACTTGATCACCACCGTCTGGCGATCGTAGATCTGGATGAAGGGCAGAGCCTCGGCCAGGGTCTTGGCCGTCGCCCAGCCCGGTTCCTCAGGCGCTTCGCTCACCTAAAAAGCCCCTGTGTGACAGCCATCGCGCCCAATAGCGAAGAGCGCGGGCCTTGTCACCCGAAGGCGGCGGCGGCGATCTCCGCGCGGAGCATCGCCAGGCCCTCGCCCGTCTGCGTCGAGGTGGCGACGATGCGCGGGAAGGCCGCCGGTCGTCTGGCGATGGCGGCGAGCGTCGCGGCGGCCCTCACCTGGCCCTCGCCGCGCCCCAGCTTATCGGTCTTGGTCAGCACGATCTGGTAGGACACCGCCGCCTTGTCGAGCGCATCGAGGGCTTCGCCGTCGGAGGCCTTCAGGCCGTGCCGCGAGTCGATCAGCATATAGACCCGCTTGAGGTTTGGCCGGCCGCGCAGATAGGCCCGGCCGAGGTCCTGGAAGGCGAGCGCGGCGCGCCGCGAGACCTTGGCGAAGCCGTAGCCCGGCAGATCGACCAGGCGCAGGCGGCCGTCGAGGACGAAGAAATTGATCTCTCGCGTGCGCCCAGGCTCGGTCGACGCCCGCGCCAGGCGGTGGCGGCTGACCAGGGCGTTGAGCAGCGACGACTTGCCGACGTTGGAGCGGCCGGCGAAGGCCACCTCCGGCAGGTCGGGCGACGGCAGGCCGTCGATGGAGACCGCGCCCATCAGGAACTCCGCCGGCCCCGCGAACAGCACCCGGGCGGCCTCGATCCGCGCGTCGTCGAACGGCGCATCGGCCGTCCGTGGGGCGCCTTCGGTCACCCGGTCGGTTCGGGCTTGGCGGCGAACCTGGCCAGGAAATTGTCGATCGGATTTTCGACCTTGAAGCGGCGCATCATCACATACTGCTGGACGATGGTGATCAGGCTGCTCCACGTCCAGTAGATAAGGAGGCCGACGGAATACTGGGCCAGGACGAAGGTGAACATGATCGGCATCAGCTTGAACAGCATCTGCTGGGTCGGATCGATGCCCGTCTGCGGGGTCATCGAGGTGCTCAGTCCCATGGTCACCCCGTAGGCCAGCGGCCAGACGCCGACGTGGAGCATGCCCGCCAGGATGCCGCCGATCAGCGGCGCCGTTGACGGGTCCCAGGGGATCAGTCCGAACAGGTTGAAGATGGTGGTCGGATCGCGGGCCGAGAGGTCGTGGATCCAGCCGAAAAACGGCGCATGCCGCATCTCGATGGTCACGGTGAAGAGCTTGGTCAGCGAATAGAACACCGGAATCTGCAGGAAGATCGGCAGGCAGCCGGTGACAGGATTGACCTTTTCCCGCGCATAGAGGGCCATCATCTCCTTCTGCTGCGCGGCGGGATCGTCCTTCAGCCGCTTCTGCATGGCCTGCAGTTCGGGCTGAATCTTCTTCATCTTGACGCCCATCTCATAGCCCTTGTTGGCCAGGGGAAAGGTCAGTAGGCGGATGACCACGGTGAGCATGAGGATGGCGATGCCGAAGTTGCCGACGAGGCCGTAGAACTTCTCCAGCAGCCAGAAGATCGGCTTGGTCAAAAACCACAGGATGCCCCAGTCGACGGCGTCGTCGAAGCGTGGCGCGCCCAGCGATTTCTTGTAGGCGTTCAGCACCGGCACGGTCTTGGCGCCGGCGAAAAGATGGGTGACCTCGGTGATCTGGCCGGCGGGGCCGATGATGCGTCCCCCGGCCGTATAGGTGGTTTCATAAATGTCGATGCCCGTGGCCCGGTCGGTGGTCACCCGCGCCTTGGCGTCGATGTGTTCGCTTTGGCCGGGGATGAAGGCGGTCATCCAGTATTTGTCGGTGATGCCGAGCCAACCGCCGGTGGATTGCCAGTCGATCTCGCCCTTCTTTTTCCAGGTCTTGTAGTTGGCCAGCTTCAGGTCCGGCTTGTCGAAGCCGAGCACGCCGATGGCCCCCTCGTGGACGATGCTGCTCTTGTTGGGGTTGGGCGGCAGTCCCTGGCGCTGGACCGAGACGTACGGCGTCAGGGTCACCGGAGCGGCGCCGGGGTTGGCGACGGTGTCGGTGATGGTGAACATCGAGCGGGTGTCGACATCGATCCTGCGGGTGAAGGTCATGGCGCCCGGCGCGGCATAGGTCAGCACAACGGGATGACCCGGGGAGAGGATCGAACCCGAAGCCGCGGACCACAGGCTCTGCGACGTCGGCAGGCCGCCGAGGTTCGCGCCAAGCCAGCCGGCCTCGGCGAAATAGGCGTCGGCCATGCCTTCGGGCCGCAGCAACTCCACCGGCGGCGAGTTCTTGTCGACGGTCTGGCCGTAGCCCTTCAGGAACAGATCGTCGATCCGCGCGCCGCGCAGCGAGATCGATCCGGCCAGCGAGGGCGTGTCGATCAGCAACCGCGGGCTCAGCGCCAGGGCCTGGACATGCGACAGATGCGGGGCCGAGGGCGTGAACACCGATGCGGCGGCGGCCGGCTGCAAAGCGTTGCGGGCCCGCGCCGCTTCGGCCTGCTTGGCCGCCGGGCCGATGATGAAGGTCTGATAGGCCAGGACCAGGATCGCCGTGACGATCACAAAGGCGATCAGGTTCTTGTTGTCGTTTTGCATGCGTTAAAGATCTGGCCGGGTGAGGAGGCGTTTAAGGCGAAGGCTCGCCCGGGGCTCTCGCACTATAGCTCTGCGGCGAGCCTTATCAGCGCGGTTTTCATATCGTCAAGCAAGGCCGACCATGGGCGCCGCGCGGCGCCGGCCCGGGCGATGAACACGTAATCCCAGCCGGGCCGGGCGTGCGCGGGGGCAAGGCTGCGGGCGGCCTCCCGCAGTCGCCGCTTGGCGCGATTGCGCACCACGGCCCCGCCGATCCGCCGCGTGGCTGTAAAGCCGATGCGGATCGTCGCCGCCCCGTCCGCCCTGTCCCGCGCCTGGGCGACGATGGCGCCGCGGGCGTGGACGCGCGCCTTGGCGGCGGCCAGAAAATCGGGCCGCTTTCTTAGGCGCTCGATGACGATGGGTGTCGAAGGGGCGATCTAAAGCCCTAGGCGGTCAGGCGCTTGCGCCCACGGGCGCGCCGCCGGGCGACGATCTTCTGGCCGTTGCGGGTGGCCATGCGCGAGCGAAAGCCATGACGGCGCTTGCGCACGAGCCGTGACGGCTGAAAGGTCCGCTTCACGAAAAAACTCCAGGGCGATTTGAGCCGGCGGGGATAGGCGAAGCCCGGCCGAGTGTCAATCGCGCCGCGCCCCCCGCCAGGGCTGCGAACTTGGGTTAACGCGGTTTACGGCTGGTCGTCCGGCTGAATCTATGAAGGCTCGCTGATTCGGAGAGCCTCCATGGATTTTTCGCCGCCCGAGCTTGGAGAGCGTTCGCGCCTTCGGGTGCTGCTGGAGC
>DATCCB010000055.1:0-45071 GCA_036511515.1 Caulobacteraceae bacterium
TCCAGGTCCACATACGAGAACAAGGCCCCAGATCGACTGTCCGAACCGCGCATCACGCCTCTCCTCGAAGCACTTCGGGAGGGAGTGAATCATGCCGAGTCCGGTCGCGCTACCGACTTCTTCAACAGCCTGCTAGGTTAGAAGTATGAGCCATACACGTTGGTTCGCAAATCGTCTTGGCGCGCTGACGCAAGCTCGACCTAGCATTGGAATACCGACCTCGGTGAGCAGCGACAGTTAGACGTCTAGCATCCGCACCGCACCCTTGAGGGTCGGCGACCTGTCGACCGCCGCATGGAAGCGGCTATCGGCGGCGCTGCTGCCATCGCCGTTCGATAGCAAGCGTGGCGGTCGCAGCTTTTCCGCCCGGGTGGGCGAGTTCAACGCGCTGGCGCGCCGATGCGAGGCTGATCAACGCGATCAGCGACCTGTTCGGCGTTCGACATATAGTCTCGTGTGATCGGAAGAGCGCCAACCCTCTTGGTGACCTGCAGTTGAAGCACCATGCTCGTGCCGGCGCGGAAGCTGAGTTCGCATATCGCCAGATAAAACTCCCACATCCGACAAAACCGTTCGTCGTAGATCGCCACGATCGCTTCCCGGTCGGCCAGGAAACGCTGACGCCAGTGGTGCAGCGTTTCGGCGTAGTGAAGGCGCAGGATTTCGATATCAGTGATCCATAAGCCCGCCAGTTCGACGGCGGAGGTCACTTGCGACAGCGACGGGATATAGCCGCCCGGAAAAATGTATTTGCGGATGAAGGCATCGGTGGTTCCCGGAGGGTCCATTCGGCCGATCGAATGAACGACCGCCACGCCGTCATCGCTCAACAAACCTTGAATCTGTTCGAAGAACGCCGCGTAGTTGGGAGCGCCGACGTGTTCGAACATTCCCACTGAGACAACGCGGTCAAATGTTCCAACAACATCGCGATAATCAGTCAAGGCGAAGCGCGCGCGCTCTGTCAGGCCGGCCTGTTCGGCCCGTCGGGTCGCCAAGGCAAACTGTTCTTCCGAGAGGGTAACGCCCGTGACCTCGACACCATAGTCGCGGGCCAAGGTCAGGCCCATGCCGCCCCAGCCGCAACCGATGTCGAGTACGCGAAGGCCGGGCCGAAGTTTGAGCTTCGACGCCAAATGGGTCTTTTTGGCTGCCTGGGCTTCTTCTAAGCTCATACCCGGACGGGGAAAGTAGGCGCAGGAATACTGCATGTCCGCATCGAGGAAGCGTCGATAGAGGTCAGCGGACAGATCATAGTGATGAGCGACGTTGCGCCGTGACGCCGCTCGATCGTTGGTTTGACGGATGCGGCGCAAGAGGCCGTTTTTCAGCCTGACGAGAAGATTTCGATGCGTTGTCGGACGTTCTGGGAGATTGCGCCCGACGAGGGTGAGGAGATCCCAGAGATCGCCCTGTTCGAACTCAAGATCGCCCTCCATATAGGCTTCGCCAAGTCCGAGTCCCGGTTCTAGAGCGATGCGAAGCGCGCCTTTTCGGTTCAGCCGCACCACAACAGGCGAGCCCGAACCATCGCCATAGTTTTCGACCGACCCGTCGGCGTAGCGAACCGACAACCGTCCAGACCGAAGCATCTTCGCGAAGAGAACGTGCAGCAACATTGGCCAAGCCCGCAGCAGAGAGACAGGACTCCAATGCGCAAGATCGTCTTAGGTTTCTGGCGGTCGCTGTCGTCGATACGCCGAACTGTACGCCATGGGGGCTTCAGCCTGGGCGGCATCGCAGCACGGGCAGTCGACGGAGGGCGCCAAGTCGCTATTGTTGGTTTCACGGCCGAACATCTCCAGGGTCTCGATATATCAAGCCCTCCGTGACCTCGGCGACGCCAGCCGTCAGAGCGGCCAGCGTAACGCTATTTGGACCCAGTATGTGGAAGACTACAGTTCCGCCGACGAGAAGGTAGTCGGCGATGAGCCGCCGGTGGCATCGCCACCAGAGCACCTCCGCACACATGATCGCACATGTGCGTCGACACCCCAGTTCAATCACCAAATCGGCGAGAAGCTGATTCAAGCTGCATGTCGGAAGGGAGGCCGATGTGCATGCCGAGATCGTTGTCGATGGACCTGCGCAACAGAGTGGTTGCGGCGGTGGACGCGGGAGCATCGCGCCGCCAGGCGGCGGGCCGATTTGGGGTGAGCGCGGCGAGCGCGATCCGCTGGGTGGCCTTGGCCCGCCGCCAGGGGGATGTGCGGCCCAAGCGGCAGGGCGGCGACCGGCGCTCGCGGCATATCGAAGACCACGGCGAACTGATCCTGGCGCTTGTTCGCAAGACCCCGGACATGACGCTCGCGGAACTGCGCAGCGAACTGGCCGAGCGGGGCGTCTCGGCGGCCGTCACCACGCTGTGGCGGTTCTTTCACCGCTGCGGCATGACGCTAAAAAAAAGACGGCGCACGCCGCCGAGCAGGACCGGCCCGACATCCTGAAGCGGCGCGAGGCTTGGTTCGAAGCCCAGCCCGATCTGGATCCCGAGCGCCTGGTGTTCATCGACGACCTGGGCCTCGACCAACATGGCCAGGCGCCATGGGCGGGCGCCCAAGGGCCAGCGGCTGCGCGCCAGCATTCCCCACGGCCACTGGAAGACGACCACCTTCGTCGCCGGTCTGCGCCTCTCCGGACTCGTTGCTCCCATGGTGCTCGACGGGCCGATCAACGGCGAGGCCTTCACCGCCTATGTCGAACAGTTCCTGGTCCCCGAGCTGACGCCCGGCGACATCGCCGTCATGGACAACCTCGGCAGCCACAAGGGCGAGGCGGTCCGAAAGGCCATCGAAGAGGCCGGCGCGCGCCTGCTCTTCCTGCCGCCCTACAGCCCCGACTTCAATCCCATCGAAAAGGCCTTCTCCAAGCTCAAGGCCATCCTGTGCAAAGCCGACGAGCGCACCGTCAACGGCCTCTGGAACGCCATCGGCCGGCTCATCGACGCATTCCCACCAAAAGAATGCGCCGACTACTTCGCCGCCTGCGGCTACGATCCTACCTGATGGGAATCCGCTCTAGCGGGGTCAGTCCAGCAGCGTGGCGTCCAGAGTGATGTCAGCCTTGAGAAGCTTGGAAACCGGGCAACCGGTCTTGGCCAAGGCGACCAGCTTATCGAACGTCGGCTGGTCGGCGCCAGGAATTTTGGCTTTCAACGTCAGGTGCACGGCGGTGATGGAATAGCCTTCGCCGATCTTCTCGAGCGTCACTTCCGCCGCGGTGTCCATCTTATCGGCGGTCAACTTGTTTTCACCCAGGATGAGCGACAGAGCCATGGTGAAGCAACTGGCGTGGGCGGCGGCGATCAGCTCCTCCGGATTGCTGCCTTGCTCGCCTTCGAAGCGGCTGGCGAACCCATAGGGATATGACTTCAGAGCTCCACTCTCGGTGGAGATGGCGCCCTTGCCGTCCTTAAACCCGCCGGTCCAGGCCGCCGATCCATGTCTCTTGATCTTCATGTCCAGTGCTCCTCGTTTGAAACTGCGTGGGAATGGCGGGGTAGAATTCGCCTGCTGTTGCTCATGAATCCTGGGCGCGATCCGGGCGAGGTGACACCGGATGGAGATCTCGTCAGTTGCGTTGACAAACCTCCGAACGTCACCTGTCCAAGACAGCGGAGAGGCACACGTTCGTCCGTCGTGGAGCGTTTCAGGGCTCGATCGTGAACTGCGCCTTCATGCCGGGATGATAACGGCAATAGTAGGGGACGATGCCCACGCCCTTCAGCACCAGACGCCCCTGGGCGCCGGGCTTGAGATTGAGATCGAACCCCTTGCCGGTGGCCGAATGCCGGAAGATGTCGTGGTTCACCCATTCGAGTGTGTCGCCAGCGTGCAGGCCTGTTGGGCTCGGACCGAAGGCGAGCTTGTCGATGACGATGATAGCCACCTTGCCCGGATGAGTTGGTGCGCGCGCGGTCGCACCGGTGGGCGCCAGGAATAGAATCCCAAGCGGAATGCATACCGCCGCGGCGAGGCCACGCAATGAGCGTCCCAAGCTACTTGAGTTCCTTCACCAGTGTTTGGGCATGCTGCTCGTGTTCCTGGAAGAGTTTCAGACCTGTGCTGAGCAAGCCCTTCAATTCGGCGTTTTGCGCGTCCGGGATCAGAGTGTCGTTGAGCGCTGCGATCACGGTGTCGTGGTAGGTCACCTCATTCGCCGCATAGGCCCGGTCGAAAGCGGCGCCCCTGAGCTTCGCGTACTGGGCGCGCTTTTCGGCGGCAGCCTGGGAGAGGGAGGCGCTGGTCGGATTGGCCTGGGGAGTTATTTTGAGTTTCTTCGCCAAGGCTAGCGCCTGGGTGTTGACCGCGGTGTGATCGCGGATCATCTCGTCGGCAAAAGCGCGCACCTTGGGATTTTTCGACTTGGCGAGCGCCTGCCTCGCCGCGGCGATGTCGATCTGGTCGGCCGTGTAGGCAATGTGGGCGATCTGCGGATCGGTTGGGGGCGCGACCGGTTGCGCGATGGCGGCGCCGGTGAACAGCAGTGCGCTCGCGGTGGCCGCCAGTACCAGTGTCTTGATCATTTCGCGCTCCAGTGCACGCCGCAGCGTTTTTGACGGTCGAATTGGCCGCTTAAGCCGACGAGTCCGAGCGCTTATCGATGCCGTAAGAGCCGACGCCTTGATCCAATGCCGGTGAGCGCCGAAAAGTTCCATCGGGCGGCCTCTTTCAGAGCATGGACGCAGTTTCAGGCGAGACGTTCGCCGTCGCCGGGTCAATTCTCGTTCTCTGGCGCGTGATGCATACGGCGATCCGTTTCGGAGTTACTCATGGAAATCCTTATGCGCGATCATTTCGATCGCGCGCCCGAACCACCTCCAACATCTGAAATTGGAGTGGCGAGACAGTATGACTGCGGGCGACAGCGGCTTTGCGGCCTCACCCGCCAGCCCAGTTCGCCGGGCCAGCGGGGACCTTACGTTCATCACATGATGGCGATGTCGTTTTCGACGGTCGTGACGCCTGGCGCGGCCCATGCGGCGGCGGCGGCCACGTACCGTTCATGCGGCGAGTGGACAGTTCCGGTAAGCCGAACCCTTCCGGCCTCGGCGCTCACCCTTACAGCCTCCGGGTCGAACCACGAGCGATGCAACGCACTCTTGATGTCATTGCCAATATCCGACACATCGACTCGCGGCTTTATTGTGATCTGATTGGATACGCCAACGACGCCAAGCAGGCGACGAACGTCCTGCTGAGCGGCCTCGTGCTGATAGTGCCATTCCACTTGTCCGGTCAGGTTGACCCATCCGTTCTCAACCTTCACCTTCACGGCGTCCTTTGGAATAGACACATCCCACGCGAGGCGGTCTATGGCCGCGGCCGCTATTTGATCGTCACCGCGCTTTCTGTCGAAGGGGAGATGGACCTCGATTTCCTCCGCGACCGCCTTGACGCCTTTGACCCTCAGGGCCGCCGTCTCGGCGGCGTGTTTATTGGCGAAGCTTTCTACGTGACCGGTGAGAGTTACGACGCCGGCATTCGCCGCGACCCCAATATGGGCGGCGGTCACGCTCGGCTCCCAGCTCAATTCTTCAAGGACGGCTTGTTGCAGTTCATGGTCGCGCGACATGGTAATCTCCAAGGGTTTCGTCAAAAGGCGCACATACCGTCAAAGGCCGGTGCTTCCGCCGAGCCGTGATCGAATTGTGCTGGACCAAGAGTCAACATCCGCCGGAACGCCTGGTTCCACAATTAGGTCGAGCGTCACCTCCCTGAAATCACGCCAAATGCCCGGTGCTGACCTGGCGGCTTCGGAAGCTGCTCGCCGGCCGCGGTCGCGGTTCTCGCGGCTTCAGATCCGATCAACTGTTGGCGATGACCGTTGCGATCTCATCGGTCGGGCGCCCCGCGACGTCCTTGGCGATCTCGCCCAGCACGCGCTTGGCGACCTCGTGGTGATAATGCTTGCGCAACTCCCCGAGCGTCCGAGGCGCGGCTATGACGATCAGCGCCTCGATGCGGCCCGCCAACACCTGACGCTTGAGCATCTCAGCGGCATCGGCGGCGAAGCGGTCCTCGTCCTGTTGGTGGAAGTCGGTCTGTTCATAGCCTGAACGCACGCCGCCGACGCTCGACTGCGTCTGGCCGGGCTTGTCGGCGCCCTGTTCCTGGGTCGCGGCGCTGTCCTGCTCACGATGCGTCGCGACGTTGAGTTTCGGAGCGGCGACGCTCCCGTCGTTCTTGAATAGCAGCAACTTGCGGCCATCGGCGACAAGCACATGCGCGTTGTGCGGAATCTCCATACCCACTCTCTCATACGTCAAGCTTGGCCAACGTGTGGGCGCAGCTAGGGTTGCGAAAGCGCAGACGGGCAGGTTGATCGCCCACTATCGGCATGATCTCGCCGGCGCCAGTATCGCGATCTGAGCGGGAAAACATCCGACTTCCAAAAGGCTCAAGCACGATGACCGAGCTCGCGCGAAGAAAACCGCCGAAACGCAAAACATCGACACCGGTCGTCTACGCCGCTCTCGCCGGAGATCTGCTGATCGCGCTCACCAAGGCGGCGGCGGCCGCTTGGACCGGCAGCGCGGCCATGGCGAGCGAAGCCATCCACTCATTCGTGGACGCCGGAACCGAGGGTCTGCTTCTCTACGGGATCCATCGCTCCGGCCGGCGCGCCGATGTCGAGCATCCCCTGGGTTATGGCCGCGAACTCTACTTCTGGAGCTTCATCGTCGCTCTGTTGGTATTTGCGCTCGGCGCGGGCGTCTCGGTCTACGAAGGCATCGATCATATTCGTCACCCGGCCCCGATTCATCATCCGATGGTGAACTACGTGGTGCTGGCCCTGTCATTCTTCATCACCGGGGCCACGTGGCTGGTTTCCTTCAGACAGTTCAAGGCCGCGAAGAAGGACCTGGGATTCTACGAAGCTTTTCGACGCAGCAAGGATCCGCCTTCGTTCATGATGCTGTTCGAGGACAGCGTCGGGCTCCTGGGCCTGCTTGTCGCCGGCGCCGGTACTTTGGGCGCCGTCGCCTTGGGCCAACCGGTGTTGGACGGCGCGGCCTCTATCGTCATCGGCCTCATCCTGGGCGCCACGGCCATTCTGCTCGCGCGCGAGAGCAAAAGCCTCCTCATAGGCGAACAAGCCGACCCGCACCTGTCGAGATCGATTCTGGCCATCGCCGGGGCCGAGCCCGCCATCTCCCGCGCGAACGGGCTGTTGACGGTGCAACTCGCCCCAGACCAGATCGTCGCGGCGCTAAGCCTGGAGTTCGCGGACGAACTACGCGCGCCGCAGATCGAGGATCAGGTGATCGCCCTTGAACGAAAGGTGCGCGAGGCTCATCCGGAAATCGTCCTCCTGTTCGTCAAGCCGCAGACCGACAGGACTTATCACACCCAGCGTCAGAGCCGTTTCGGAGAGCTGGTCGATGTAAAGCGCGAAGGCGAACCTTCTAAGATCGGTGGAAAAAGGGAGGCATCCCGCTCGTCTCGACGGCGCAAATGACCGATCCAACAGTTCGGCCGCCGCGATAGTCGAGCCGCCTTGATCCAGATCACCGAAGGTATCCGCGAGCGCGTTCCGATTCGCCCCGCGCTATCACCGGCTACGCCTGGCGGCGCCGTTCGAAGTCTTGAATGACGTCGAGGGCGATGGTCGAATGAGCGTAGGCGGCGCCGGCTCTCATCTCGGCTGCGACCCAGATGGCTTCCATGATCTGCTCGGGTGAAGCGCCAGCCTTCAGCGCGGCGGCGGTGTGCCCGCGAATGCAATATGGACATTGAGTCGTATGGGCGACCGCGACCGCGATGATTTGTTTCATCGTCACGCTGAGCGCGCCTTCAGCGAAGGCTTGACGGCTGAATTCGTGAAAGGCGCGTAACGGCTCCGACGCCAACGCCTTCCGCAGTTCCTGGATTTGCGGCGTCGAGTTTGGATACAGGTCCGTGGACATCGCTGATGACTCCCTGTGGGGCGGCCACTTTGGCGGCGGTAAGTTTTCCGCCGAACACACTGTTATAGACCTCCGGGTTTTGGTGGAGCGTGAAACAGCCGGCCGCCTCGCTGGTGCCGCGGGCCATGCGGGCTGCTTGCTCGCCGAAATCCTCCGGTACGACGCGGTCAGGGTTTACAGAGCGTCGCCCAACGGCAGACGACCCGCGAGGTTCGAACCGGACAGCGAATGGGTGTGGACATCGCGTCCGGAGTGCCTGGCTAAGATGTCGGTCGCCCGGACCTCGTCTTCGCTGTGCCAGGTTCGAACCCAGAGGAGCAAGCCGCCCGCGGCCAAATGGCTCTGGATGTCCGCGGCGCGTCGGTCGCCAAGGAGTTTTGCCAATCCCGCCCCGATCAGACCGCCGGCGCCGCCGGCCAGCCCGGTTCCAATGGCGATTGCCGTCAGTGGCCCTCCGGCGAGGGCAATGACGCCGGCCGTCGCGACGCCGCCCACAAGCGCGAGCACGCTGATCAAGCTTCCCTCCGCTACACCAAACGCGTCCGGGGAGACGTAGACCCCGCGTGGCGTGGAGGGGTCATCCTCGAGCGTGGATCGCATGATAACTTGACCAAGCGTGTCCGCCATGGCGTGCTCGGACGCCAGCAGGCTAATGTCCGCACGATCGAACCCGGAGCCGAGGAGTTCATCGACCGCCGCCTGGAGCGCGGCTTGGGTCTCGAAAAGACCGACGGCCTCCCGAATCCCACGCTCCTTCGGTTTTGCGGACATGGCGCGTCGCTCTCGGATGCTTAACCCCATCAGGTGAAGCGTCGCCGAGGGCGTTCGTTCCCCCAGCCCCGCAGGTTCTAGTCAGAGTCCTTCGGATCAATTCGCCCGATTGCGCGTTCCCGGTAGGAGCCGGTTGCTCTCCGGTGTCATCAGAGCGGGACATGAAGGAGGAATGCCGACTCGGCAACGTAGAACTGCGGGTCGCGGAGCGGTTGGTATATCGAAAGCCGCCGCCTGTTTCAGCAAAAGGTTTGTTAGATGACACACTATTATTGGAACGATTGGTTCCTTGGTTGGGGCTGGATCCTTTGGTTCGGGTTCATCGTTCTGATGTTCTCGGGGCTCGGGAATTGGGGTTACACCTATCGGGTGCACCGGAAATATGGTGGGCAGCCTCGGAAAGAAGCACGCGACATTCTCGATGAAAGATATGCTCGCGGAGAAATAACACGGGAACAACATAGTCAGATGAAAGCTGATATTTCGAGTGCTTGAGAGCGAAGCGGCCGATTCGGCTTTTTTATTAGCTGTCCGGAGCTATCCGGCTCAGCGATCTCGGGGTTTTGTGGCTTGATAAGTCGGCCGGTGCGGCCGTGATCGCCTGCGCCGGTGTGCGCGGTTAAATTTCTGTCTCTGACGGTTGATTCACAAGCTGGCGCGGTCGTCGGCGGCGATGAGCAGGCTAGGACGGATCCCTAGCCGAGCTTGCGTCCGGTCTTAAGGGGCGTGCGCCAGACGTGCCCGGGAATGTGAGCCAATTTGCGCCTTAAACAACACCGAGACCACTATCGGAAACCGCTCAAGTGCGCACCTTCTTAAGCGCGGCGCCTTTGTGCATGGCGACGTGGTCAGTCTTGTCGCTCTTGATCTCATACTGCGGATCATCGGGGCTCGCATGATGCGTGTATCCCTTGTAATCCGCGTCTTTCCTATGAACCTTGATGATCTTGCCGCTGACATGGCCAGCTTCTGAATTCCAGGTCACGTGATCGCCGACTTTGAATTTCGCGGCCATGAAGGGCGCCCCTCGGTTATCGCTATTTTCGCGGGTCAACGGATCGGGAGGCGTGACCACGCTCTTGCCACCGTCGCTCGCAAGGACTCACTTTCCACGTTATGGAGCGCTTCGGCGAGACGGAACACAACAGCCCAATGAATGCGTTCATTCGATGCTGGCGCACTCCTTAAGCGAGGAACGGCATGAAGGCCGTCTCAGAAAATGTCACTTTCCGTCGAGTTTCTTCGGACACGTCGAAAGCTCGCATGGTGACATTTCGAAGCGGCGACGAAAGAGTCACCGGATTTCTCGCCGCGACGCGGAATCGAGGTCGCCATCGAGCGATCATCGCGATTCATGAATGGTGGGGTCTCAATGCGTGGGTGAAAGACCAAGCCACGAACCTCGCGGCACACGCGTTCGTCGTGCTCGCCGTGGATCTCTACCGAGGAAAGGTCACGACCGATCCCTCTGAAGCTCGCACGCTCAAGCGCGATCTGCCTCACCAACGGGCGATCCGCGATTTGCAAGCGGCGTTTGACTATCTGGCGCGCCGACCTGACGTGGATCCTGAACACATCGGCTCGCTCGGTTGGTCGACGGGCGGCGGTTTCGCGCTTCAATTGGCGATTCATGAACCGCGGCTTGCAGCTTGTGTCGTGAACTACGGTTCACTCCCGACGGACGATGCAGGCATTCAGGAAATCAGGGCGCGAGTTCTTGGAATATTTGGCTCTCTTGATCGCGGAATCCCTCCAGGCAAGGTCCGAGCTTTCGAAACGCGCATGCAGAAGGCTAAGAAATCCGTCGATATCAGAATCTACAATGACGCCGGTCACGCATTTGAAAATCCCGCCAATAAACGTGGCTATCGACCGGAAGCTGCCGCCGACGCGTGGTTCCACACCCTTGCGTTCTTCGACCAAGGTAAGGACTCAAAGCCTCCTGGCTGATAGCGCGGCGGCTTAGGCGGCGGTCCCGGCGAACGGTCGTCGTTCGCGCGGCATGCAACCGCGCGAAGCCCTCCGATGTGTCTCGTATGGCATCGTCCTTGCGGCGGACGTCATGGGTGACGCTTCAAGAAAGGGGAGCGAGGGTAGTGAGGGAACCTGGACGCTTACCGCTTGTTTTCCACGCGACACTTCCAAGCGTGAGCTCACGGGATGGCCGAGCGGGGTTTCAGCAGGCGGCGGTTGCTCAGCGCGGGCGCGCTCCTCGGGGCTGTGCCGCTTGGGAGCGCGGCCGCAGAAGCGATCGGCGGCGGCGTGTCCTGGCAGCCGGATGAGGCCGCCTTCCCGCTCGCAGCCGACGAGGCCAAGAACTATGACTTCTTCAGTCAGGCCGAGGCGGCGTTCATGGCGGCGGCCGTGGCGCGGATTATTCCGGCCGATGCGCTGGGCGGCGGGGCGATCGAGGCGGGGGTCCCGATCTTCATCGACCGACAGCTCGCCGGCGAATTCGGACAAGGGACGCGCTGGTACATGCAGGGGCCCTGGGCCAAGGGTCTCCCGACCCAGGGCTATCAGAGCCGGATGACGCCGGCTCAGTTCTATCGCGCCGCGATCGGCGCGATCGACAAGGACACCAACCACAGTTTCAATGCGCCGTTCGCCAATCTCAAAGAGTCTGATCAGGACGCCTATCTGAAACGGCTGGAAAACGGCGAGGTCAACTTGGACAATGTCGATGCCAAGGGCTTCTTCACGCTCTTTCTGGAGAACGTGATGGAGGGCTTCTTCTGCGATCCCATCCACGGCGGCAACCGAGGCATGATCGGCTGGAAGCTCATCGGATACCCAGGCGCGCGTTACGACAAGCGCGATTACGTACTCGCCTACGGCAAGCCTTATGACCTGCCGCCGGTTTCTATCGGCGGCCGGCCGGGCTGGTTGGCCAAGAAGGCCTAGAGCGCATGACCCAGACGCTGCCGAAGGTCGATGTTCTGGTGATCGGTTTCGGCTGGACCGGAGCAATCCTCGCCCAGGAACTCACCGACGCCGGTTTAAACGTCCTGGCCCTGGAGCGCGGAATATGGCGCGACACGCCCACCGATTATTCCACCACCTTCGCGCAAGACGAGCTGCGCTACTATTGGCGCAAGGAGCTCTTCCAGCGTCCGGCGCACGACACCTGCACGGTCCGCAATGATTTGAGCCAGACGGCGCTTCCCATGCGCAAGCTGGGATCGTTCCTGCCGGGCTCGGGGGTCGGCGGCGCCGGGGTACACTGGAACGGCCAGGTCTGGCGGTTTCTGCCCAGCGACCTTGTCGCCAAGAGCCACAACATCGCCCGCTACGGAAAAGCGGCCGTGCCGCCCGACATGACCATCCAGGACTACGGCGTCACCTACGACGAACTGGAGCCCTATTACGACAGGTTCGAATATCTCTGCGGCGTCTCGGGTAAGGCGGGGAACCTCAAGGGCGCGATCCAGGCGGGCGGCGATCCGTTCGAGGGGCCGCGCTCTCGCGACTATCCCAATCCGCCGCTGGACATGCCCTGGGGACCGACCCTTTTCGGTCAGGCGGCGGCGTCTCTGGGCCGCCATCCCTTTCCGCACCCAGCGGCCAACATGTCGCGGCCCTACACCAATCCTTTGGGTGTGCAGCTCGGACCCTGTACCTACTGCGGTTTTTGCGAGAAGTTCGGCTGCGGTAACTATTCCAAGGCGAGCGCCCCGACGACCATCCTACCGGTCCTCATGCGCAAGCCGAATTTCGCCCTGAAGACCGGCTGCGAGGTGCTGAAAATCCATCTCTCCCCCGACGGCAAGACCGCCACCGGGGTCACCTACATCGATGCGGCCGGCCGCGAGTTCGAGCAGCCCGCCGACCTCGTCATCCTGTCGGCCTACATTCTGCACAACGTCCGCCTGCTCCTCACCTCCGGCATCGGCAAGCCGTATGATCCGGTGAGCGGCGAGGGGGTGATCGGCAAGAACTATGCTTACCAGATCACGTCCTCTGTCGACGTTTTCTACGAGGACAAGATTCTCAATCCGTTCGTCGGGGCCGGCGCGCTCGGGGTGATTATCAACGACTTCAATGGCGACAACTTCGACCATTCGGGCCTGGGGTTCATCGGCGGCGGCTATGTGGGTGTCTTGCAGACTGGGGCGCGGCCGATCGAGACCCACCCGACCCCGCAGGGTACGCCCAAGTGGGGAACGCAGTGGAAGCAGGCTGTGGCGAAGAATTATCTGCGCACCGCCACGATCTCCACCCACGGGGCGGTGATGAGCCACCGGGACAACTGTCTCGACCTCGATCCGACCTACCGCGACGTCTACGGCCGGCCGCTGCTGCGGATGACCTTCGATTTTCGCGACAACGAACACAAGATGAGCGACTATCTCACCGCCCGCGCCGCCGAGATCGGTCGGGCGATGGGCGCGCGCGAGATCAAGGCCAGCCCGCGGGTTGGCTCATGGGACGTGGTTCCCTATCAGACCACCCACAACACCGGCGGTGCGATCATGGGGACCAACCCCAGGGAGAGCGCTCTCAACAAGTATCTGCAGAGCTGGGATGTGGCCAACCTCTTCGTGGTCGGCGCTACCGCCTTTCCTCAACAAGCCGGCTACAATCCCACCGGGACGGTGGCGGCGCTCGCCTACCACGCCGCCGAGGCCATAAAGACCCAGTATCTGAAAGCTCCGGGCAAACCTCTGGTCCAGGCTTGATGGGCTGGGCGGGAGACATTCCTCCCTTGCATGGGGACCGCAAGGGACGAAAGTCGCTCCCGCAAGCTATCCTTGCCGTTCTCGCCCTCGGCGCGCTGATCCTGGCGTCATCGACCGCAAGCCAAACCCCGGCGCCGGTGTCGGCGTCGCCCAGCGCCGCGATGATCGAAAAGGGTCGGTATCTGGCCATCGTGGGAGATTGCAATGGTTGTCACACCCGAGCCGGCGGCTCGTATCTCGCGGGTGGCTTTCCTCTCAACACGCCCTTTGGGGTGATCTATTCGGCCAACATCACCCCCGACAAGGATACCGGCATCGGCTCCTGGACCCTGGCCGACTTCCAGCGTTCGATGAGCCAGGGCAAGGATGATCAGAAGCACAATCTCTATCCGGCCATGCCCTACCCGTCCTACACCCATGTGACGGTCGCCGACGACGCCGCCATCTTCGCCTATCTGAAGTCGGTGACGCCGGTGAACTATACCCCTCCGGCCAACAAGCTGCCGTTTCCGCTGACCGTTCGGCCCTTGGTGAGCTTCTGGAACTGGCTCTATCTCAAGCGCGGGCCGATTGCCCCACCACCCCAGGCCAGTGTCCAATGGGCCCGCGGAGCCTATATCGTCAGGGGTCTTGGCCACTGCGGCGCCTGCCATACGCCCAAGACCCTGCTGCAGGGCGACAAGTCCGACGACGCCTTGCAGGGCGGGACGCTGGACAACTGGTTCGCCCCCGATCTCAACGGCGATCGGCGCAGCGGATTGGCGAGTTGGACGGCGGCGGACATTGTCGAGTACCTGAAGACTGGACGCAACGCGCGCTCCAGCGCTTCGGGTTCGATGGCGCGGGAGATCGCATTTTCGACCTCGAAGCTGACTGACACCGATCTGGCCGCGATCGCCACCTATCTGAAGAGCCTGCCGGCAGCCAAGGCCGCGCCCGAGCCGCCGCGGCTCAACGCCAACGTCATGACCGAGGGCAAGGCAATCTATGTCGACGAATGCTCGGCGTGCCACAAGATGGACGGGAGCGGCGTGCCTCGCTTCTTCGCGCCGCTGGTCGGCAGCTCGAATGTCCAATCCCCAAATCCCACGAGCATCGATCACGTAATCCTGACGGGGACCCGGATGCCGGCCACTGACACGCGGCCCACGCAACTCGCCATGCCGGCCTTCGCCTGGAAGCTGAACGATCAAGAGGTGGCGGCGGTGGCAACCTACATCCGCAACAGCTGGGGAAACGTCGCGCCGACGGTTTCGGCCGACCAGGTCGGAGACGTCCGGAGCAAGGTCGCCGCTCATCCGGTGCGCAAACCTCCGAGCAAAGTATAGCGCGCTCGACCAGCGAGATGAGTCGAATGCGCCGACTCGGCGTGCGGTGAAACCTGCCGCAGCCCACCGTTCATGCATGAGATCGCCGCTTCGTGACAGTGGCGTAGCTGAGCTGGCCGATGGCGACCGCCGGCGGCTCGCGCGTTCCCGGACGCCTCGCGCTTCGGCTTCGCGCTCCCTTTCTCCCGGCTCGAGAGCCCTTCATGCTTCTTCTGATTGGATCGGACAGCGGCTGGACTCTACGACGCATCTGCGGTCAGCGCGGCAGTTGGCGCCGGGTAGGTGACCGAACCGTTCGTGAACTTCGCACCCGGCGTTGGCGAGGCGGGAACAATGACGCCACGCCCCATGATGTGGAAGACTTGCTCGCCGCCGGCGAGGAGATAGTCGGCGATGATCCGGCGATGGCACCGCCACCACACGGCCTCGGCGCACATGACGGCCAAGACCTCGGCGCGGCCAAGAGTGATCAGCGACGCCAGAGCCTTCGCGAACGCTGCCGTCTGCGCATAGTCGGCGTAGTTGCGGAAGCTCGCATTGCGCCAGAGGTCGTTGGCCGGGTGGTTGGTCTGCTTGGCCTTGCCGCGCAAGCCGCCCAGCGCCTTGAAATGCCGATAGTCTATCGCCGCAGCCGCCAGCGTCGCCGCCAAGACATCGGAATTGAACTGTGGATTGGTCCGCGATCTGGGCATGGTGCGGACGTCCGCGACCATTCCCGCTCCGGCTTCACGGAGGAGTTGAACGACCTCATCGACGCTCCGCGTGGAATGACCGATCGTAAAGAACGGCGCTACATCCATCGCGTCGTAGCCGTGGCGTAGCTGTGCGGCCCGATGGCCGTCGCATCGCCCTTCAGAACCTCGAAGCGCGTCGCCTCGTTATCGTGACCGCAGCGCGCCACCTTGCTAACCGAAGGCCTCGGCCAGGTCGCTTATCCAGGCCTTGAGTGTGTTCTTCGCTGCCTCCGGCGTGGCCCCATTCCGGACAATGATCAGGTCGCGGTCGGGGCATAGCGTGATCGACTGGCCGTCGTAGCCGTTGGCTGAAAACGATCCGGGTCCGGCCTTGTCCAGCCACCAGTGGGCGCCATAGGGGCCGTCGATCTCGCCGCCCGGCTGCTGAAAGGTCGGGGTGCGCGCATAATCGACCCAGCCAGGCGGCAACAACCGCGCGCCGTCCCACACCCCGTCGCGCAGATAGAGAAGGCCAAAGCGCGCGAAATCGCGCGGGCTGGCGAAGCAATAGGAAGAGCCGATGAATGTGCCCGCGGCGTCGAACTTCGGAACCACGCTTTGCATGCCGAGCGGCTCGAATAGCCGCCTGCGCATGAAGGCTTCGAAACCCGCGCCGTCCGCCCCCAGCGCCTCTGCCGCGCACCGGCTGACGATGTTGGTCGTGCCGCTCGAATAGCTGAAAAAGTCGCCCGGCGGGTGCGCCAGGGCGAAGCTGGCGGCAAAGGCGGCGACATCGTCCTTGCCGGCTCCAAACAGCATCTCGATGACGTCGGACGGCTCGCCCTGGACATAGTGCTCAATGAAGCCGAGGCCGCTCGACATCCGCAGAAGCTGATCGAGGGTGATCTGGCCGCGCGGATCGCCCTTTCCCCGCCACTGCGAGACGGGCGCCGGCGCGGCGATATCGAGTCGTCCGTCGCCGACCAGCAGTCCGACGAGAGCCTGGGTGATGCTCTTGGCCATCGACCACGAAGGGCAGGTCGCGTCCTTGTCGAACCCTTTGGCGTAGCGCTCGAAGACCAGGCGGCCGGCCTGGACGATGACGATGGCGTGGGTCTCGCCCAGTTCCGGCGACGGGGCGGCGAACGCGTGATCGAGCATGGACTCAATGCGGCCTCGGTCCGCCGAAGGCGGTAGCGCGCCGAGCGACCAGTCGCGCGTCGGCCATGGCGTACCGGGCGGTTGGCCAGGAAGCGGGGGCAGGCGCACCTACCCGCGCCTCAGCGCAGGAAGGTGGTGTGCGCGCCGCAGGCGCCGGCCGAGCGATTGCTGTCGGCGCTGCCCGCGCAGCTGAACGTCCCGCATCGGACGACGGAAAAGGCCAGGGCGACGACCAGCAGGCCGGTTCGCAGGTATTTCGGTCCCATGGCGGGGTCCTCTTTTGCCAGTCGTGGCCGAACGCTAGCATTGCCGCTCAATCCGCGCCAAGGGCGCCGGTTCAGGCGAGATCCTTGGCCAGTTCCGCCCGCGCCTCGTTGCCGAGCACGGCCATATGGGCGTATCTGGGATGGTCGCAGCCAAGGATCACGCTCAGCGATGGGTCCCGGAAGTCGGCCGCCTGGGCGTCGGTGAGGGCGAACCGCAGGAAATGAACCGAGGAGGTCTTGCCGTCGTCGCGCGTGCGTTCGATGTCGCCTTCCGGGGACCCTGGCGCCCGGGAGGTCCCGATATTGAGGAAGAAACGCGCTTCGACGCCGCCCAGGCTGCCCAGCACCGCGGCCCGCCGCGCCGGGTCATCGATCTCGAACATCACCGTGGCGACCAGTTCGCGACCCTGGGGGATGAGCGGATTATAGGCCGCCAGCTCGTCGGCGAGCTGGGCCGCGCCGCCCTTTTCGATCAGCAGCATTTCCTGAACCTGGAACAGCATGGTCTCAAAAGATTCGAAATAGGCCGTGCACCAGGGACCCAGCGCCACGCGGCGAAGCGCCTTGGCCGGTAGCAGGGCGGCGCGGCGCGCCTTTCGCTCGGCGCGGAAGGCCTCGTCGGCGATGATGTCGGTCGCGGCTATCCGGCGGGCGGCGGCGGGCATGGTCGATCCTTCTCAGCCGCTCACAGACCGTAGGCCCTGGCGAGGACCTCGATCGGATGGGCCTGGCGCGGCGGCGCCGCTCCATCGGCGAGATCGGCGCTGACCAGCTGGCCCAGGTGCGCGCAGGCCAGCGGGCAGTCGGAGCACAGCGTATCGTTACCCTTCTGCGATACCTGGCGGGCCGCGGGACGCCCGACCTTGACCGCAATGGCGTGGGTCTCCTTCATCACCCCAAAGGTGCCGCCGTGGCCCGAGCAGCGCTCGACCACATCGACCTTGGCCCCGGGAATAAGGCGCAGCATCTGGGCGGAGACGGCGCCCATGTTCTGGGCCCTGGCGTGGCAGGCCTGGTGGACGGTGACGCCGCCTTGCGGCGCGGTGAGACCTTCAGCCAATCCATGCGCCTTCGAGAGCTCGACGACATACTGGCTGATGTCGCGCGTGGCGGCGGCCAGGCGCCGGACCTCCTCATTTTCCGGCAGGATCAGCGGCCACTCGAACTTCAGCATCAGGCCGCAGCTGGCGGTCAGGGCGACGATATCGAAGCCATCGTCGACCAGCGGCATGAGGGCGGCCGCGACCCTTTCCGCGCTCCGGGCCACCGAGGCTATATCGCCGGCCTCGAGCTGGGGCATGCCGCAGCAGGCCGGGTAGGCCATCCGCGTTTCGACCCCCTGCCTGGCCAGCACCGCCATCGCCGCCGTGGCCGTCTGCGGCGCGTTATAGTCGACGAAACAGGTCGCATAGAGCGCCGCCTTGCGAAGCCCGAAAGCCGGTCCGGCCGGATCGGGGACCATGGGCGTGCGAAGCCGGGCGGTGGCGGTCTTGGCGTGATAGCGCGGCAGGAGGGCGGTCTTGTCGATCCCGGCCACGGCCTCCATCGCCGCGCGCACCGGCGTGTTGGAAAGCTTCGTCGCCCAGTTGGCAACGCCGGCGACCGGCGCGGCCAGCTTGCCGTTGCGGTCGGTCCGGCCGAGCTGCTCGCGGACGAAATCGCCGCCGTCCTTGGCGCGCGTCGTAGAACGATGGCGCAGCATCAGGTGGGGAAAATCGACGTTGAATTCGTGCGGCGGCACGTAAGGACACTTGCTCATGAAGCACATGTCGCAAAGCGTGCAGGCGTCGGCGACCTGGGCGTAGTCTGCCTTGGCCACGCCATCGACTTCGCCGGTCGGGCCATTGTCGATCAGGTCGAACAGACGCGGAAACGACTCGCACAGATTGAAGCAGCGGCGACAGCCGTGGCAGATGTCGAACACCCGCTCCATCTCGGCCTCGACGGCGGCCATGTCGTGAAACGCCGGATCGCGCCAGGCGATCGCATGACGAAACGGCGCATCGAGACTGCCTTCGCGGGCTGGGCCTTCCGGGGTGTCACTCATCGGCCTGCGCCCCTTCCACCACCCGCTTCGCGGCCCAGCCCGCCGCATGCGGCGGGCGTTCGTCTCGGGGATCGACAAATCGTTGTCGATCCCATGCCACCGCTGACGCGGCGGCCGTTCCTCACCCCCCTCCCCCGCGGCGCGGGTGAGGAATTTAGTAAACTCCTGCCCCGCGAAGGGGGGAAGGTGGCGCGGCGCTCTTGTCTTGCGCCGTGACGGAAGAGGAGCAAGGCAAATTCAAATCCGAAAAGACGCCCTATTCCATTGTATCCAGCGCGCGCTGGAAGCGGCCGGCGTGGGATTTTTCGGCCTTGGCCAGGGTTTCGAACCAGTCGGCGATCTCGTCATGGCCCTCCTCGCGCGCCGTCCGGGCCATGCCGGGATACATGTCGGTGTATTCGTGCGTCTCGCCGGCGATGGCCGCCTTGAGGTTGAGGTCCGTGCCGCCGATGGGCAGCCCCGTCGCCGGGTCGCCAACTTCCTCGAGGAACTCCAGATGGCCGTGGGCGTGCCCGGTCTCGCCCTCGGCGGTCGAGCGGAACACGGCGGCGACGTCGTTATAGCCCTCAACATCCGCCTTCTGGGCGAAGTACAGATAGCGACGGTTCGCCTGGCTCTCGCCGGCGAAAGCTTCCTTCAAATTCTGCAGGGTCTTGCTGGAGGCGAGGGGCATGGCGGAAGATCCTTGAAACTGACAGGCGAGGTTGCCCCTACTTAGTCGCGAGCGCCCGCTTCGTCCAATCGATTGAACGGCCGATGCCGCCGGATTTTGCTCAAATGCTTAGGGTTGCGACTCTTTCAGCAGGGCTTCCAGATAGCCTTTCCAGGCGACAGCCCAGGTGTGGGTGCCGTGGCCGTGGGTGTTTTCGCTGACCGGCAGCAGCACGAAGCGGCCGCGCGCGATCCTGGGCGCCAAGCGCTGGGCGATGCCGAGTTCCGGCGGATTGATGAAGTCGTCCGCCGAGTTGATCCACATCACCGGCGCGACGATCTTTTCCAGGTCCGCGGAGGGATCGTAATCGCGCGAAGCGCGCACCTGATAGATCAGGTCGTTGGCGTCGAGGGTCGGCAGGGTCCTGTCCAGATAGGTCTTCAGATAGGCTTGCGATTGCTCGCCCGTCGGCATGGTTTTCTGCATCTGCGCCGGGGCGCTGCCGGCGATGGCCAGGATGTCATCGGCCGAGCGCAGGCCCTGCAGGGGCTGGGCGCGGTACTCGCCCTCCTTCCACGCCGGATCGCTTTCGATGGCGTCGACGATCATCGCCCGCCATAGCCGGTTGCGACCGGCGATCTCGACCGGCAGGCAGGCGAGCGGCATCAGCGCGTCCATGGCCCGCGGCCACATCTCGCCCCACAAAAATGCGTGCATGCAACCCATCGAGGTTCCCATGATCAGGCGCAGACGGCTCACGCCCAGCCGCTGCGTCACCAGGGCGTGCTCGGCCTCAACCATGTCGCCATAGCCGTAGGCTGGAAAGCGCATGCGCAACCCGTCGCTCGGCTTGGACGAGGCCCCGTGGCCGATGTCGTCGGGCAGGATGATGAAGAAGCGGCGGACATCGAGCGGTTGGCCCGGTCCGTAAAGTTCCCCGGCGAACTGGGGCGAGAGGAACTGTCGCCCCGATCCCCCTGTCCCGTGCAGGATCAGCACCGCGTTGGTCACCGCGCCCGTTGCGTCGCTCACTGGCGTCCCCAGGGTGAGATAATGCAGCTTCAAGGCTGGCAGACGCTCGCCGGACCGGAAATGAAAATCCCGAATGACGAAGTCGCCCTCGTGCGGGTGGTAAGCGGCAGGAATGGGCGGCGGCGTCGGCTGCGCGAGCAGCGTTCCCGGATCGCCGAGGATGAGCCCCAGGGTCGCGGCGGCCAGAGCGATCGAGCGAAGCCTGATCATGGACGTGTCCCCTTCAATGCCAGCCTGCGAGGATAGGGGATTGCGCGAAGGATCGCGAGTGCCGGCCTTTCGACCACTGCTCGCCCCGCCAGTCCGGCGAGAATCGCTGCCGCGAGGGCCGCGGGAACGAACAGCCACGGCCGCCCGGTTCCCAGGGTGTGGGCGACAGCGGCGATGACCGCTAGGTGCCACAGGTAGATCGAATAGGATGCGTCGCCGAGCATCCGCAACACGCGCGACACGAAGACGGGGCCATGGGCCTCGAGGCTCACCGCCCCGGCGACAATGCCGAGCGCCGGAACGCCCCAGATCAACGGTCGCCAGAGTTCATCGACGTAGCCGCTGACCGCCAGAGCCGCGAAGGCCGCGATTCCGGCGCCGAGCAGGAAAAATCCCCAGGCGCGGCCGGGAAGGGCGCCGTCCGCCGCGAGCTTGCCAAGCCAGGCGCCGGCGGCGAACTCGAGCATCATTGGATTGGCGCCCAGCGTGTAGGCCGGATGGTAGCAGAAACCGGCGGCGGCGATGGCCGCCAGACCGCTCGTAACCACAAGGAGCCGGCGTTCTCGCGCGAACGCCAGGGCGGCGGCGAACAGCAGGTAGAACACCGCCTCGTAGGTCAGGGTCCAGCCTGGCGCGAGCACGGGAAACGGCAGGCCCTCCGGATCGTTGTGCGGGACGAACGCCAGCGACAGGGCCAGATGCGGCCAGGTCGGCCGCACGTGCACCAGGAAAGCCGGCCAAGCCAGGGCGATCGCCGCCAGCGTCAGCGTCGCCAGCCAATAGGCCGGGGCCACGCGCGTCACGCGCCTCCAGAGAAAAGCCAGGGGCGACACCGCCTTGTCGGCGGTGATGCGCCACATGATCAGTCCACTGATCACGAAGAACACATCGACCCCGGCCCGGCCGACTTCGAACCCGCCATGCAGCCATTGGAGGGTGTGAAAGACGACCACCGCCAGCGCCGCGGCGGCGCGCAGGTACTGGACCGAAACCAGGGTCTTCATCGGTCAAGAGGGCCCGGAATCGTCGAGCCAGCTATTGATCACCCGGCCTCTGGTCGTCTCGAGGATGTCCATCGCCCGATGCGCCTCTGCCTCCGGCACCACCGGATTTAGGTGATCAGAGGCGCATAGGTTCGCGGCATGAACCGGCGTTCCGTGATGGACGGCCTGGGCCTTGAGCAGTTGTTTTTGGTCTTGAGCCACCGCAAGCACGGCATGGTTGCTGAACATGCCGACGTTGGTGACCAGCGGAAAGTGCAGGAAGTGATGCAGGCCGCGGATGAGATGAACCCCCACGCGGAAATTGTGATTGATAGGGTGGTGCGCGGCCACATGGCGAATGGTCTGGATGATCAGCGCCAAGTCCTTGTCGCCGCTCGGACAAACGACCACGCAGTTATTCTGGGTCTTGGTCGCTTCCCACGACCCGTCGCCCCGCGGCGCCAGCCAGGTTTCGCGCGCAAAGGTGATCCGGTTGGCGACGCCGAACGCCAGCTCCGCAGGGTTGAAGACGAAGATGTCCGCGTCCATCCAGACGACTTGGTCGTAGCCCTGGGCGTGGGCGCGGGCGATCAGTTCCAGCCGCGCCAAATTGGTCTTCGTGCGCGGGTTGGCGCCCGCCTTGGCCAGATAGTCGGCCCCGCAAAGTTCGAAGGCGGAATCGTCGGTGAGCAGGTAGTCGTGGCCGCTCGCCCGTGTCCAGGCCTGGACGCTGGCCAGGCAGCGCGCAATCCAGGATGGCACGTCGTCGGCGCGGTAGGACTGGATGATCAGGGTTTTCAGCGGGGCCGCCTGCGCGCCGCGGCGCCGAACCGCTGGACTGATCCGGCATGGCCGGACCCCAGCACGCCGCACATGTCGATGATCGTCGCTTCCGGCGCGATCCGCGCCGCCAGCGCCGCCGCGCCGGCCAGCGCCGGGTGGTCGTTGGCCAGGACGATCAGGTCGGCGCCCGCGACGCTCTCCTGCAGCGCGCGACTGCCCGGATCGGCGGCGGGGTCCCAGGCGCGGAGGTCGAGGTCCGGCATGCGTTGGGACAAGACCCTGACAAGATCGTCGGCAAACCCGCCGCGCCGGTCGAGGGTTGGGGGCGAGCCTTTGAACGCCAGGCCAAGCAGTGCGACCGCCGGCCTGGCGCACGCGGCGAGCTGGATTTCGATTCGTTTGGCGATGACCTCGGCAAGGCCGCCGTTAGTGGCCCGCGCCGCCAGCAGCAGGCTGATGTCGACGCCATCGAGCGCGGCCGAGCTTTGTAAGAGATGGACATCCTTGGTCAGGCAGGGGCCGCCCGCGGGCCCGGGCCGCGGGATGGAAAACCGCGGATAGCCCGCCGCCCCTGCGACGCGCACCTCATCGACGTCGATGCCGGCCGCTTCGCAGACGAGGGCGAACTGATTGGCCAGGGCGAAGGCGACGTCGCGCTGGATATTGGCGAACAGCTTGATCGCTTCGGCGGTCTCGGGATCTGAGACCGTTACAACCGGCCCGAGCGTCCCGAACAACGCCCTGGCCCCTTGCTCGGCGGAGGCCGTCAGGGCGCCGATCAGGTGGGGCGTTTCGAACTGGCCAAGGTAGCCTCTGCCGGCGACGGTCCGGTCGGGGCAACAGGCGACGTCGAAGGCGGCCCCTTGGCCATAGGCCCGCGTGGTTCCGATGGGCACGGTCGAACGGATGCAGACCAGTTCACCGGAATGGCAGGCGCGGCCGACGGTCTCCATCGCCGCGTCAAGCATCGATCGCCGCCAGCCAGTCTCGGCGTCGGCGGGGGTTGGGACCGCTGCCACGTAGACGCGGGAGGCGTCTGCAGGCGTGAGATCCGCCTGGAACGACAGGCGACCATCGCCGAGAGCGTCGGAAAATGGCTTGGCCAGTCCATCATCCAGAAGGTCCAGCCGACCCGCGTTCAAGGCGGCGACGCGGCCGGCGTCGATGTCAACGCCAACCACCCGGCGACCGGCCCCGGCCATGGCCACCGCCAGCGACAGGCCAATCGCGCCGCAGCCCACCACCACCACATCGGAGTTTGCGGATCCCTTCAGTGCGCCTCATCCCAGTTGAGGGCGGCGCGGGCTTCGACGACCAGCGGTACCGAAAAGCTGACCGCGGGTTCCGCGGCGCGCTCCATCACCCGTTTGGCGACCGCGCAGACCTGGTCGGCCTCGGCGGCCGGGGCCTCGAAGACCAGCTCGTCGTGCACCTGCAGCAGCATGCGGGCCGATAGCCCCGCGTCCCGCAAGGCGGCGTCCATGCGGATCATCGCCCGGCGCATGATGTCGGCGGCCGCGCCCTGAATCGGCGCGTTGATCGCCGCGCGTTCGGCGAACTGGCGCTCGGCCACCGATTTGGAGCGGATCATCGGGATGTTGATCTTTCGCCCAAAAAGCGTCGAGACGAAGCCCTGCTGGCGAACCAGCGCCCGGGCGGCATCCATATAGGCGCGGATGCCGGGGAAGCGTTCGAAATAGGTGCGGATGTAGGCCCCCGCCTCGTCCTGCGGAATGCCCAACTGGTTCGACAGCCCAAAGGCCGAGATGCCGTAGACGATGCCGAAATTGATCGCCTTGGCGCGACGTCTCGTCTCCGCCGGCATGCCGTCGACGGGCACGCCGAACATCTCCGAGGCGGTCATCGCGTGGATGTCCTGGCCCTCATGGAAGGCGCGCTTGAGCTGCGGAATGTCGCCGATGTGGGCCAGGAGGCGCAGCTCGATCTGGCTGTAGTCGGCGCTGATCAGGACGTTGCCCGCCTCGGCGATAAAGGCCTTGCGGATCTTGCGGCCTTCCTCGGTGCGGATGGGAATGTTCTGCAGATTGGGGTCCGACGACGAAAGCCGACCCGTGGTCGTCGAGGCCAGGGCGTACGAGGTGTGCACCCGGCCGGTCCGCTCGGCGACCGCCGCGCCGAGCGCCTCGGTATAGGTGCCCTTGAGCTTGGAGAGCTGGCGCCAGTCGAGAAGCACGCGCGGCAGGGCGTGGCCCTGGGCCGCGAGGTCGTCGAGCACGCCGGCGTCGGTGCTCCACACCCCGGTCGCGGTCTTCTTGCCGCCGGCCATGCCAAGTTCGCCAAACAGCACGTCGCCGATCTGCTTGGGACTGCCGAGGTTGAACGGACGCCCGGCGAGGGATTGCGCCTGCGCCTCCAGGTCGGCCATGCGCAGGGAAAAGTCGTTCGAAAGGTGGCGCAGCCAGGCCTGATCGACCTTGACGCCGTGACATTCCATCCTGGCCAGGACCGGCGGCAGCGGCCGCTCGAGCGTTTCGTAGACAGTCAGCAGGCCCTCGGCGCCCAGCCGCGGGCGAAGGGCGAGATAGAGCCGCAACGTGACGTCGGCGTCCTCGGCCGCGTAGCAGGTGGCCGGATCGAGGGGGACGTGCTTGAAACTCTTCTGCGCCTTGCCGACGCCGGCCACCGCCTTGAACGTGATCGGCTGATGGCCGAGCCACAGGGCCGAAAGTTCGTCCATGCCGTGGTTGTGCAGGCCCGCTTCGAGGACATAGGAAATCAGCATGGTGTCTTCGACCGGCGTCACCGCGATCCCGTAGCGCGACAGCACGGCCAGATCGTATTTGGCGTTCTGCGCCACCTTGAGCACCGCGGGGTCCTCGAGCAGCGGCCTTAGCGCGTCGATGACATCGCCAAGTGGGATCTGGGTGAGATCGGTCGGGGCGTCCAGCGCCAGGCCCTCGGCTTCGCAATGGCCCACGGGGATGTAGCAGGCCTGTCCCGGCGCCACGGCCAGCGAGATGCCGCACAGGCCCGCGTTGGCGGACGACAGGGCGTCGGTCTCGGTGTCGAAGGCGACGATGCCCGCTTCCCGCGCCCGGTCGATCCACACATCGAGCGCCGCCAGGTCGCGCACGCAGTGGTAGGCCGATGTGTCGATCGGCTGGATTGCCGGCGCGGTGGCTGGCCTTGGCGCGGGGGCGGGGGCGCCCGAGGCTTCGGCCACGCGCCTGGCCAGAGTGCGGAACTCCATCGCCTCCAGGAAATCGGCCAGCACCTTGGGCTGCGGCGCCTCTACGGCCAGGGTATCGAGCGCCGCGGGCAGGGGCGTCTCGCAATCGAGCGTCACCAGCTGGCGCGAAAGGCGGATCTGGTCGGCGAAATCGATCAGCGTCTGGCGACGCTTGTCCTGCTTGATCTCGCCGGCGCGGGCGAGCAGCGTGTCTAGGTCGCCATACTCGCCGATCAGCGCCGAGGCGGTCTTGATGCCGATGCCGGGGGCGCCTGGCACGTTGTCGACGGAATCGCCGCACAGGGCCTGGACGTCGATCACCTTTTCGGGCGGCACGCCGAACTTTTCGATCACCTCGGCGCGTCCGATCCGCACGTTCTTCATGGTGTCGAGCATCGACACCCGATCGCCGACCAGCTGCATCAGATCCTTGTCGGAGGAGACGATGACCACCTCGCCGCCGGCGTCGCGCACATGGCAGCAATAGGCGGCGATCAGATCGTCGGCCTCGTAGCCGGCGAGCTCGAGGCAAGGCACGCCAAAGGCCCGGGTCGCGTCGCGCACCAGGGCGAATTGCGGGATCAGGTCTTCCGGCGCCGGCGGCCGGTGGGCCTTGTAGGCGCCGTAGAGCTGGTTGCGAAAGGTCTTCTCCGAGTGGTCGAAGATCACCGCCAGATGGGTCGGCGCATCGGGCGCCGCCTTCATGTCGACCAAGAGCTTCCAGAGCATGTTGCAGAATCCCGCCACCGCCCCCACCGGCAGGCCGTCGCTCTTGCGGGTCAGCGGCGGCAGCGCGTGATAGGCGCGAAAGATGAACCCAGAACCGTCAACCAGATAGAGCCGCACATTGGGCCCATCCTGGGTCGGACTGCGGGGGATTTCATCCAGGGTGGCTGGGGCCTGGTCGAGCACATCGGTCATGGCGCCCAGAATAGAACCGACCGGCCCGCGGGTCACCTCCCGCCGCGCCAGTGACCTTGCGGGCCAGGCGCCATCCGCCGATGATAGGATCCCGCGCGGCGCATCAATGGACGTCTCACCCGATCCCCATGGTCCGCGCCATCGCTTTCTACCTGCCGCAATTCCATCCGATCCCGGAAAACGACCTTTGGTGGGGCGCTGGGTTCACCGAATGGACCAATACCGCCAGTGCCACGCCGTTGTTTCCGGGACATTACCAGCCGCATATCCCCGCCGACCTCGGCTTCTATGATCTACGCCTGCCGGAGAGCCGCGCCGCGCAGGCGGCCCTCGCCCAGAAATTCGGCATCGAGGGATTTTGCTACTACCACTACTGGTTTGGCGGCGGCCGGCGGCTTCTCGAGCGCCCTTTCGATGAAGTCCTGGCGAGCGGCGAGCCCGATTTCCCCTTCTGCCTGTGCTGGGCTAACGAGACCTGGGCCGGCCATTGGCACGGCGCCCCCGACCGCATTCTGGTAGAACAGTCTTATCCGGGGGAAGCCGACTACCTAGCCCATTTCGCCTGGTTGCTCCACGCTTTCCAGGACCGGCGCTACATCACCGTCGATGGCCGACCACTGTTCCTCATCTTCAATGTCGCCGGACTTCCGGACGCGCCGGGGCTCTGCCGCTTGTGGCGCCGGCTGGCTGATGAGGCGGGACTTCCTGGCCTCTGCCTTCTGGCCGTTCGCCACCAGGTGGATCGTCGCGACCCGCACGCCGCCGGTTTCGACGGCGCGGTGGACATGCGCCTGCCGCTCCTCGTCACCAACTACATCGAGGTCGTGCAGGAAATCCACGTCCTGGATCATCGACGGCTGGCGGACTTTGAAGTCGCCTCGCCGCAGGCCGGCGTTTCGCATTACCCCTGCGTCGGTCCCGGTTGGGACAATACGCCGAGGCTGGGCCGGCGAGGCCTGGTCTATGTCAATTCGAGCCCCGAGCTTTTTCGCGCCACCGTCAGCCGCGCCGTGGCGCAATTGGCTGGTCGGCCGCCAGATCATCAGCTGCTGTTCCTGAAAGCCTGGAACGAATGGGCTGAGGGCAACCACCTGGAGCCCGACCTTCGCTATGGGCACGCCTGGCTGGAGGCCCTCCAATCCGGGACAGGGGGGCGGCGGAGCGCCTAACTTTCAGACCAAAGTCACGGGCCCCAGCGGAACGGGTCGGCGGCGAAGACGCCCAGGATGTCGAAGTGGTCGCAGAAGAAGGCCAGTTCCTCGAAGGCGCGAGCGACCGCCGGGTCCTCCGGCCGGCCATCGACCTCCGCATAGAAGAAGGTCGCGGTGAACACGCCCCCTTCCATGTAGCTTTCCAGCTTGGTCATGTTGACGCCGTTGGTGGCGAACCCGCCCATGGCCTTGTAGAGCGCCGCCGGCAGGTTGCGGACGCGAAAGACGAAGCTGGTCACGCAAGGCGTCCCCGCGGGCGGCCTCGGCGGATCGGCGTTGGCCGACATGACCAGGAAACGCGTGGTGTTGTGCGCCTCGTCCTCGATGTCGGTCATCAGGATATCGAGGCCATAGAGGCTCGCCGCCAGGGCCGGAGCGACGACGGCTCGGGTCGGATCGGGATCGGCCGCCAGGGCCTTGGCGGCGCCGGCGGTGTCGCCCGATGTCTGGGTGCGCACGCCAAGGCGGCGAAGGGCCCTGCGGCACTGGCCAAGCGCGATGGCCATGCTGGCCACGGTGGTGATGGTTGCCAGGCGGGAGCCTGGATTGGCCATCAGCTGGAAGCTGATCGGCTTGAAACGCTCGCCGACGATCTTCAGGCCAGACGATGGCAGCAGGTGGTGGACGTCCGCCACCCGTCCGGCGGTGGAGTTTTCCACCGGGATCATGCCAAGCGCGCAATCGCCGCTCTTGATCGCTTCGAAGGCGTCCTCGAAGGCGGCGTGGGGGACGGGGGCGTGGTCCGGGAAATAGGCGCGGCACGCCTCGTCGCTGAACGCGCCGGGCTCCCCCTGAAAGGCGATCCTGGGCCTGGCGCTCATCGCGTCGCTCCGGCGAAGGCGCGCGCGGCGGCAAGATCGGCCGGGTTGTTGACCTC
This sequence comes from Caulobacteraceae bacterium, assembly GCA_036511515.1. GTDB lineage: Bacteria > Pseudomonadota > Alphaproteobacteria > Caulobacterales > Caulobacteraceae > Acaudatibacter. Next base: position 28,695 of record DATCCB010000055.1, read on the forward strand.
GATCGGCCGCGAGGCGACCACGCTGGCCCAGACGGTCAGGCCAAGTTCGAGCGCGCGCAACTGTTCTAGCCTCTCGCGCAGTTCGAGGGGCGAGGGGCGCGCGGCGGTGAACCGCTTCAGGGCGTCGCGGCGGTAGCCGTAGATGCCGATGTGGGTCCACACGGGTCCATCGCCATACAGAGTCGAGCGGGTGAAATAGAGCGCGCGGGCGGTCTTGCCGTCCTCGTCGAAGGCGACAACGGCCTTGGCCACGTCGGGGTTGTCGCGATCGGCCGGCGACGCCTCGGGGGCGATGAGGGTGGCGATGTCGCAGCCCGCTTTCGCGGCCAGCAGGTCGGCGACGGCGATGACCATCCCCGGATCGGCGAACGGGATGTCGCCCTGCAGGTTGATCACCGCGTCGTGCCGGCCCTCGGGGTCCAGGGCTTCCAGCGCCGCCAGGATGCGGTCCGAGCCGCTCGGCAGGGCAGGGTCGGTCAGCACGGCGCGGCCGCCGGCCCGCTCCACCGCCTCGACGATCTGTGGGTCGCCCGCGGCCACCGCGACCGGACCGATACCCGCCGCCTGCGCCTGCCTCAGGACGCGGACGATCAGCGACACCCCGGCGATGTCCGCCAGCGGTTTTCCGGGTAATCGGCTGGCCGCCATGCGGGCGGGAATGAGAACGATGGGGGTCATTTTCAGAGTGTCGATGGCGGCGGGCGCCCCCCGCCAAAGGCTTAGTTGCGCGTGCGCCGGTAGCGTGTAAGAGAGCCCAACGCAACAACCGGCGGGTCGTCCGGCGGCGCGGCGCGCTTCGATGACAGCCGCCGCCGATCTCAAGGGTCTTCAAGTTGGCGAACAGCGGCCTGACCTTCAACAAGATCGCGGGCGCCGGGCTCGCGACCGCCTTCACCATCGCCGTGCTGGCGGTTGGCGTGCCGATGCTGTTCGAACGCACGCCGCCCGCGCACCCCGGCTATCTGGTCGCCGTGCCGCTGGAAACCGGCGGCGGCGCCGAGGCGCCCGATGTGCCGCCCGACTGGGGAACGGTTCTGCCCACGGCCGATGTCGCCGCCGGCGAAGCCAAGACGGCGGCCTGCAAATCGTGCCACAGCTTCGATCCATCCGGCGTCAACGGCGCCATCGGTCCTGGCCTCTATGGGGTGGTCGGACGCAAGCCGGGCAGCCATCCGGGCTTCGCCTATTCGAGCGCGATGACCGCCTTTGGCGCCGCCCACCCGATCTGGACCTTCGATGAGATCTACGATTTCCTCAAGGGTCCGCAGGCCTACCTCAGCGGCACCAAGATGACCTTCGTCGGATTGAAGGCCCCCCAGGACCGGATCAACGTCATCGCCTATCTGCATACGCTGGGCTCGAACCTGCCGATTCCGGCGCCCAAGCCCAAAGCGCCCGCCGCGCCCGCCGCATCCGCCGCCGCAACGGCGGGTGGTGGCGCACCGGCCGCGGGCGCCGCGGCCAAGGGGCCGGTCGCTGGGCCGTCGGGATCTACGCCGCCCACGGCCACGCCGGCCACCCTGCCGGCGGCGGCGGCCACGGCCCCGGCCAATGGCGGACCCAAGCCTTAACTAAGAATGCTGGCGCCTGACCCTAATAGCGGTCGTCGATGATTTCGGCGTCCCGGCCCGGACCGATGGTGACGATGAATCCGGCCACCACATCGAGCAGCACCATCAGGGCGATCAGGCAGAAGGTCGAGGTCGCGAAGGCCGGCGCGAGCAACAGTTCGAGCAGGCAGGCGACGAACAGCAGCATCGAAAGCGCATGATTGATCATCGCGGCCCGGCGGCTGGCGGTTGATTTGAAAAGCTCGATGAACAGCACCAGCAAGGCGGCGGCGATCATCAGGTCGGAGACGCTGACCAGCCAGGTCGCGCCCGCCGCCGTGCGCAGCGCAAACAGCGGCGCCGACAGCCGCGCGGCGGCGTCCATGGCCCGGAACGATCCGCTTAAGCTGAGGACATAGAGATTGTAGGCCAGTACGGGCAGGCTGAGCAGTGGCGTTGCGGTGAACACGGTTTCCCCCCCGGTTATCTTCCGTCTCCCGCAAGAGGAGCAGGATCGTTTAACGGTTCGCGAATGTCTCCCGGATCGCGGCTTCTTGCTTTCAGCCACAATACACCCAGCAAGTCGCTGACCGCCGCCCAAAGGCGCCCGGCGTTGGTGTATTTCGAGCGCCCGCTTTGCCTTGGACGGTGGCTGACCTCCTGGAAGAGCACCCCATACCCCTCGCGCTTCATCAGCGCCGGCAGATAGCGATGCATGTGGTCGAAGGAAGCCAGCCGCAAAAACGCGTCGCGACGAAACACCTTGAGACCGCAGCCGGTATCGGAGGCTTCATCGGCGAGCAGGCGGCGACGCACCGCGTTGGCCGCCAGCGAGGCCCAGCGCTTGGCCGCCGGATCGCGGCGTCGCACCCGCACCCCGCCCACCAGGCCGACGCAGGCCGGCGCGTTCAGCAGCGTCGCCACGAGTGCCGGCGCGTCGGCCGGATCGTTCTGCCCGTCCCCATCCAGGGTGACGATCACCGGCGCGGTTGCCGCCAGGATGCCGGTGCGCAGCGCGCGGCTCTGGCCGGCGTTCCTGGCGTGGACCAGCACGCGAAGCTGCGGAATCTCATCCTTGAGCGCGATCAGGGAGGCGCCGACGCCGTCGCCGCTGGCATCGTCGACGAACAGCAGCTCGAAGGCCTCGCCGGCGAATGCCCGCGCGATCTCGGCGGCCAGGGGGCCGGCCGCGCCGATCTCGTCGAATACCGGCACGACAATGGAAACCTTCGGCGTCATCACCGCTTCATAGCGCAAAACGCCAGGCGCCGACGATAAGTGCTATCAACGCCGCCATGACGCTTGCGGAGGCTTTGGACCGGCTGGGCCGCGGCTGGCGCGGGCCAAGCGTGGCCGCCGTGCTGGCGCTCCTGGTCGCCCTGCCCGGCGCGCTGGCCCTGCCGCCGCTGGACCGCGACGAGGCCCGTTTCGCCCAGGCGTCCGCCCAGATGCTGGAAACCGGCGACTTCGTCACCATCCACTTCCAGGACGCGCCGCGGTTCAAGAAACCGGTCGGCATCTACTGGCTGCAAGCCGCCGCCGTCGGCGCGCTCTCGCACGTCGAGAACCGCGCCATCTGGGCCTGGCGTGTGCCGTCGCTGCTGGGGGCGATGCTGGCCGCCGCGGCCTGCGCCTGGGGCGCGGCGGCGTTTTTGAGACCGGGCCTCAGCCTGGCCGCGGGGGCCATGCTGGGCGCGAGCTTCATGCTTTCGACCGAGGCCCTGATCGCCGCCACCGACGCGGCGCTGTGCGGGGCGGTGACCCTGGCCATGGCGGCGCTAGCCAGGCTTTACCTGGCGTCGCGGGACGGCACCCCCGCCGGTTGGCGGACCAAGGCGCTGTTCTGGGCGGGATTGTCGCTCAGTGTCCTCCTCAAGGGACCGATCGGGCCGATGGTCGTCGCCCTGACGCTCCTCGTCCTGTGCGTCTGGGACCGCAAGGCCCGGTGGCTGACCACGCTCGGGTGGGGGTGGGGCCTGATGTTTCTAGCGCTCGCGGTCGGGCCGTGGGCGATGGCTATCACCGTGGCCACCGATGGCGCGTTCTGGGGCGCGGCGCTGGGCGGCGACATGGCCCCCAAACTGGTCGGCGGCCAGGAGGGTCACGGCGCCCCGCCCGGCTACTATCTGCTGCTCTCGCCGCTGATGCTGTTTCCCGCCTGCCTGCTGGCGCCAGCCGCCGCCGTGACCGGCTGGAAGACGCGCGCCCGGCCGGCGGTGCGGTTCGCCCTCTGCTGGCTCATTCCCAGCTGGCTGGTGTTCGAGATCGTCCCCACCAAGCTCATCCATTACACCCTGCCCCTGCTCGGCGCCGCGGCCTGGTTGATGGCCGCCGCTCTGGCCGAACCGCTGACGCGCCGCACGCGCGTGGCCGGCGGCGTGCTGCTGGTCATCGTGGCGGTGATCCTGGCCGTGGCCGGGCCGCTGGCGGTCGCCCGTCTCCAGGCGCCCCGCGCCATGGTCTGGGCCATCCTCTCCGCGGCGCTGTTTCTCGGCGCGGGGGCCTGCGGCGCCATCCTGCTGGCCAAGGGGTCCGCGATGCGGGCGGTCCTGGTCGGCGGCGCCCTGGCCGTGGTCGCCCACGGTGTGCTGACAGCCGCCGTGGCGCCGGCCCTGACGCCGCTCTGGCTTTCGAGCCGCGCGGCCGCCGCGCTGAGCAAGGCAGGGGCCAGTCCCCGCCAGGGCGTCGCCGAAGGGCCGGTGACCGTCGCCGGCTATGAAGAGCCGAGCCTGGTCTTCGCGCTCGGGACCAGCACGGAACTGGGCGACGGCGCCGACGCCGCCGCGGCCATCGCCGAGGATCGCCCCGCCATTGTCGAGAGCCGTCAGGACGGCGCCTTCCGCCGCGCCCTGATCGACGATGGCGCGCGGGCGCGCCTGGCGGGAACGGTCACCGGCCTCGACTATTCGAATAACCGGCGCGACACACTGCGCATCTATCGGCCGCTCGATGAGGCGGCGAACGGACAGGCGCCATGAGCGGCTTTATCGAGATCGTCGAGGTCGGCCCAAGGGACGGGCTGCAGAACGAGAAGGCGGTCCTCGAGGTCGCCGACAAAGTCGCCTTCGTGCGCGCCCTGGAAGCCTGTGGCGCGCGGCGCATCGAGGCGGTATCCTTCGTCAATCCCGCCAGGGTGCCGCAGATGGCCGGCGCGGAAGCGATGATGGCCGCTCTGCCGCACGAGGCCGGCTGCTCGCGCATCGGCCTCGTGCTCAACGAGCGCGGCTGGGACCGGGCGCTGGCCAGCGGCTGCGACGAGGTCAACGTCGTCGTCTGCGCCACCGACGGCTTTGGCATTCGCAATCAGGGCGCGCCGGTCGCGCGGCAGGTCGAGGCCCTGGCCGCCATCGCCGGCCGCCAGAAACGCGAGGGCGGGCCGCCGATCTCGATGACCCTCTCGGTGGCCTTCGGCTGCCCGTTCGACGGCGAGGTCTCGCAAGGCCAGGTCGTGGCCATCGTCAGGGAAGCGGCCGCGCTGGGCATCGGCGAGATCGCCCTGGCCGATACCATCGGCGTCGCCGATCCGTGGACCGTGCGAGCCCGGATCGAGGCCGCCCGCGCGGCGGCGCCGGACGCGCGCCTGCGCATGCACTTCCACGACACCCGCGGCACGGGCCTGGCCAACGCCTTCGCCAGCATCGAGGCCGGCGTCACCGTGCTCGACGCCAGTTGCGGCGGTTTGGGCGGCTGTCCCTTCGCCCCCGACGCCACCGGCAACATCGCCACCGAGGATCTGGCCTGGATGCTCGACAGAGCCGGCTATCAGACCGGCCTCGATATCGGCGGTCTGATCGAGGCCGGTCGCTGGATCGGCGAGAAGATCGGCAAGGCCCCGATTTCGGCGCTGAGCCGCGCTGGCGGATTTCCCGCTTGAGCCTTGGGCGGACCGCCTTGCCCTCATCGACCCCGGTGACTAGATTCCGCCCCCTTCGCTCGTCGGACGGCCCTCAAGGAGAGGTGGCAGAGCGGTTGAATGCACCGCACTCGAAATGCGGCATACGTGCAAGCGTATCGGGGGTTCGAATCCCCCCCTCTCCGCCAACTACTTGTCGAGTATTTAGCTGGTATTGTCCTGCCGCCCAAGCTCCGGTAACTAGACATATTGGGGATCAACTCATGGTTGGAGGGTAATTACTTTTCAACCGGCGTCCGCCTACGCCTATAGCATCACACGGATTTTTCCGAGGATCGGCGAGACCGGCACGACGCAGGAGATCATCGATCTTTCTGGAGAGGAGCGCCTGACCATGGATTGGCTTCACGACGTATCCTACCTGTTCGGCGGCGCATTTCTGGCGAACGCCGTACCGCATTTCGTCAGCGGCGTGATGGGACGGCCCTTTCAAAGCCCGTTCGCCAAGCCGCCGGGAAAAGGACTTTCATCCTCGACCGTGAATGTGCTCTGGGGATTTGCGAACTTTGTCGTCGCCTACCTTCTCATCGCCCGTGTGGGGCGCTTCGATCTCCACGCCGCCGATCACGTCATCGCCGTGGGTGTGGGCGTTCTGCTCATCGGTGTGATGGCTGCGCGCTCGTTCGGCCGGTTCCACGGCGGCAATTCGCCCACCGGCTCGTGACGGCATGGCCAAGGGCGCGTTCCCGACCGCCAGGCCAATACGGGCTCGAATCCTGGAGTAGATCGACCTCACGGGATCGGCCGGGGTCTCCTACAACAAGCGGTCATTGGCGGCCGGGCTCAAGGGAAGCCTTGGAGCGGGTTGATCCGGCGCGCTCAAGTCAGGGCGAGGACAGGATCTGGCCGAGCTGTTGCATGAGCTGGCCGTAGCGGACGTAGTCACCGGACGCGTAGGCCTGCTGCATGTCGCGGAAGATAGCGTGGGCCTGTTTCAGCTGACCGGGATTGGCCGCGGCGGAGGGGGCGACGCCGCCCGCGGGGGATGGCGGCGACGCCCCACCGACCAGGAGGTCCTCCGCCGCGCTCAGGCTGTCGGCCCACTCGATCCGGCGGTCGTCGGGCATGAGCTGGCCGAAGACGACGCGAGCCAAGGTCGGGATGCCGGTCTGCTCGGCCTCTATGTAGATGGGCTCGATGGCCACGAGCTGGCCGCCGGCCAGCGGCAGGATGAGCAGATTGCCCCGAATCACGCGCGACCCGTGCTGGTCCCACAAGGTCAGGTCGGCGGAGAAGCGGCTGTCGGAATTGATGCGCGATTCCACCTGCGCCGGCCCGTCGACGAACTGTCCCTTGGGAAAGCGGAAGGCGACCAGCTTGCCGTAGTTGGCGCCGTCGGACCGGCCGGCCAGCCATCCGGCCATCTGGTTCTTGCCCGCGACCGACAGGGGCAGCATGAGCATGAACTCCGGGGCCTGTGCGCCCGGCAGCTGCGCCATCACGTAGTAGGGCTGAACCTCGATCTCGCTGCCGCCGTAGAGCTCGCGCGGCACCTCCCACCGATCTTCCCGGTTGTAGAAGGTGGTGAGGTTGGTCATGTGGTAGGTGCCGTACATCTCGGCCTGGACGGTGAAGAGGTCCTCCGGGTAGCGCGCGTGCCGGCGCAGGTCGTCCGGCATGGCGGCGCGGTCCTTGAACAGGCCGGGCATCATGCGGCGGTAGGCCCGGATGATCGGGTCGTCCGGAGCAAATACGTAGAAGGTGACCGACCCGTTGTAGGCGTCGACGACCGCCTTCACCGCGTTGCGCAGGTAATTGCGGCCCTGGAATGCCGCGACCGAGCCGTGATACGCCTCGCTGTAGGGGTAGTTCGCCGAGCTGGTGTAGCCGTCGAGGATGTAGGCGTAATGGTCGCCGTCGGCGACAATGTAGGGGTCGTGGTCGAAGGTGAGGAAGGGCGCGAGGCGCTCGACGCGTTCGACTACGTTGCGGCGGATCATAACCCGGCTCTTTGGCGTGAAGTAGTCGGAGAGGAAGAGCCGAAGTCCGTCGAACTGCCGGGCGACCACCAGCCTGCGCCAGAGGTTCGAGAGGAGGATGCCGCCCCTGCCGCCGTAGGTGCTCTCGGCGTTGGCGACGCCACGCGGGAAGTCGAATTCCTTTTCCGTGGTGTGGACGTAGACCCGGTCCTTGGTCTGCAGGCCGTAGTAGATTTCGCCGTGGGTGACAGCGAGGTCGCCAACGGCCTGGATCGGGATGTCGTGCGCCCAGAGCACCGGGTCGCCCTGCCGGTCGATCTCGTTCACCGGCACGGCGACGACGCCGTAGCCGTGGGTGTATTTCAGCGCCAGATTCACCCAGACCTGCGCCTGGGGCGGCAGCTTGGCGACGTCGAGCTCGCGGGCGGTGATCATCACCTGCCGCTCGGCGCCGTCTACCTGGTAGCGGTCGATGTCGACGCCGCTGAAGGCGTAGTAGGGGCGAAGGCCCTGGGTCTGCTGCAGCTGCGGCTCGAGCGCGCGCCAGTCCCAGATGCGCGCATCACGCAAGGTGGCGGCGCTGGCGTCGAGATCGCCGCGGGTCATCGGCGCCTGGGAGATTGCGAATTCCTGTTCGTGGACGTCCGGGCCCTCGAGCCCGTAGGCCCGCCGCGTGCCGGCGATGCTGCTGCGCAGGTAGGGCTGCTCGAGGGTGATCTGGTTGGGGCCGACGTAGAGGCCCTCGACGGCCGCCGGTAGGATCTGGGCGCCCAGATAGAGGGCGACGAAGGCGATGGCGGCCCCGGCCCAGCGCCACCGCTTGGCGAAGAGCCAACCGCGAAGGCCAGGCCGCAAGGCGGCGGCCGCGAGCGCGATGGCGGCCGCCACCCAGGCTGTGATGATCACCCCGTACGCCGGCAGCCAGAAGTGGGTGTCGATCCACGACGCGCCGGCGACGACGCCGGAGTGTCCGTGGATGACCAGGTGATAGCGCGCGAGGAAGCGCGAGATCGCGCACCCGAGGCAGAACAGCGCGGCCAGCATCAGCCCCTGGGGGAGCCAGCCGTTCCAGGCGGCCCGTCCGGCGGCCAGGGCCCTCGACATGACCGCCTCTACGGTGTCGGGCGCGCTGGCGTCGACCACGGCGAGCCGCGGGGGTCGGGCGCCCCACGGCATCGGCGGGCGCAGCGGCAAGCGCAGATAGGAGACGGCCCCGATGGCGGCCCAGCCGGCGATGGTGTTGACGAGGACCGTCATGATGAGGCGCACCGCCCCTTCGTAGAGCGGCAGCCTGAGCAGGTAGAACGAAAGGTCCAAGCCGAAGACCGGGTCCGTGAGCCCCGAGGGCGTGGCGCCCAGGAAGGTCATCAGCGGCGTCCACAGCCTGACGGCGCTGAACGCAACCAAGGCGGCGACGGCGAAGCCCGCGATCAGCGGCGCGCTGGGCGGCAGGGCGAGCCGCCGGGAGGCGAGGCGCCAATTGACCGCGACGAACAGGCCGCCGAAAACCAGCACCGTGGAGAAGATCGCGCCTTGCAAGCCCAGTGCGAGCCAGAACCGGTGCGACTGGCCGAGCTCCGAGAACCAGTAGCGCTCCAGCGCAATGCGTAAGGTCGTTTCGAAGGCGACGATCGCAAGGGCGGCAAGCGCGATATAGGCCAGGTCGCGGTAGACCCGGTGGGCGAGCGCCGCCGAGGGCGGGTCGCCGCGATGCCTGAGCACGGTCGCCGCGAGCGGAATCGACGCGACGAGCAGAAGGATGAGGTAGCCCAGCCCGAACATGAAGTCGCCCCCCGGGCGCAGGCCCGGCCGCCCCAAGAGACCTCTCGGGTGATTTCAGCTTGGCGAGCCTGGAGCTCGGCCGTCAAGCGGCCGCCGCGAATAAGGTAGAACGTTGATGGACATGCTAAGGCGAGATCCGGTTGGGGCTTCGGCGTCCGACCAGAGACAGGTGGCCGTTGGACTGGCCGCACCCGCCGTACTTAGCTGTACGTTATTGATATTTAGATAGTTTCAGCCAATGATTCACAAGACAGGTGGGCCTAGGCGCCAGCTCTTGCGTCCGCCTCGCGCAGGAATTCCAGCACGGCCGCCTTCGCCTTTTCGCCGCCCGCGACCAGAAAGTTGTGGCCCGATCCATCGAGCTTAACGAGCCGACTATCCGGTAGAGTCTCGGCGAGTTCGACTCCCCAGCTGAACGGAACCACCGTGTCCTCGTCGCCGTGCAGGACGAGCGATGGCATGGCGAGTGCGGCTACGGCTTGCCTGGTGGTGCTGTAGCCCGTGATCGCGGCGGCCTGAGCGACGACGCCCTGGACCGAGAATTTCTCCTTCGCAAGCATCGCCCGATCGACGGCGATCAGCTTTGGCGTCGCCGCGCCGCCGTAGGCCGCGTCGCCGCGCCGGCCCGAGGTGAGCAGACGCAAGACCCAGGCGGGCAGGTAGTACAGGGTGCGCATGATCGCCGGCATTCGCGGCTTGTCCGCGGTCAGGATGCCGGTGCACCCGAGCACCAGGGATTTCACCCGCGCCGGCTGCTGCATGGCCATCTCCAGCGCGATGCCGCCGCCCATCGACACGCCGAAGATGTGCGCTTGCTCGATACCCGCGGCGTCCATGACCGCGAAGGCGTCCGCCGCCAGCGCACCGACGGTGAACCTGCGCGCGGTATCGCTGAGACCCGTTCCGCGGTTGTCGAACCAGACGGTGCGATGGGCCGCCGCCAGGGCCGGCAGGATCGGGTACCACATCTGCGAACTGTACCTGTGTCCCATGACCAGCAGCACGGCGGTTCCCTCCCCTTGTTCCTGCCAGTACAGCGTGACGCCACCGCTATCGGCATAGGGCATGCGGGCTCTCCATTCTCTTCAACTCAAGAGACTCGGCCGGCAGGCCTTAGTGGGCAAGGCCTCACGCCGCGCTCGCCTTGCCAAGTTCACCGATCCGGGCCTGTGCCCAGGCTTTCACAAACCCATGCTGGCCCCTACAACGCCGCTTCCGCGACGACGAGGATTTTCTAAGTGACGATGATCGACACAAAGGCGCCCGCCAAGCCGTTTGACAAACAGGCGCTGCTGGCCAGGTACGTCGCCGAACGCGACAAGCGGCTGCGCGCCGACGGCAACGCCCAGTACCTGCGGGTCGCCGGCAACCTCGCCCACTACCTGGACGACCCCTACACGCCCTTCGCCCCCCGCGCGCCGAAGACCGATCATGTCACTTTCGCCTTTGTCGGCGGCGGCTTCGCGGGCCTGGTCACCGGCGCTCGGCTGGTCGAGGCCGGCGTGGCCAGCGTCCGCATTGTCGAGAAAGGTGGCGACTTTGGGGGCACCTGGTACTGGAACCGCTATCCGGGCGCGCAGTGCGACACCGCCTCGATGGTCTACATGCCGCTGCTCGAGGAGACCGGCCACAGGCCGACGGAGAAGTATGCGCACGCGCCGGAGATTCTCGCCCAGTGCCGGCGGATCGGCGAACAGTACGGCCTCTATGAGAACGCGCTCTTCCACACCGAGGTCGAGGGCCTGACATGGGATGAGGCCGGCGCGCGCTGGCTGGTCCAGACCAACCGGGGCGACGCGTTCACCGCCGACTTCATTGGCCTGGGCACCGGTCCGCTGCATGTGCCCAAACTGCCGGGCATTCCCGGCATCCAGTCCTTCAAGGGTCACTCATTCCACACCAGCCGCTGGGACTACGCCTACACCGGCGGCGATCCCAATGGCGCGCCGATGGACAAGCTCGCCGACAAGCGGGTGGCGATCATCGGCACCGGCGCGACCTCGGTCCAGGCCGTGCCGCACCTCGCGCGGGCCTGCAAGGCGCTCTTCGTGGTCCAGCGTACGCCGTCATCGGTGGACGTTCGCGCCAACGCTCCCATCGACCCGGACTGGTTCGCCGGTATCGCCACGCCGGGCTGGCAGCAACGCTGGCTGGAAAATTTCACCGCCAACCAGGGTGGCGGCACGGCCGAGGAAGACTGGGTTCAGGACGGCTGGACCGACCTTTCCCGGCGTATCCGGGCCAAGATCATGCAGCTGGCGCCCGAGGACCGGGTCCCGCGCAAGATGCTGGCCGCCTATGAGGACAGCGACATCGAAAAGATGGAGGAGATCCGCGCCAGGGCCGAGGCGATCGTCGCCGATCGCCAGACGGCCGAGAAACTGAAAGCCTGGTACCGCCAGCTCTGCAAGCGGCCGTGCTTCCACGACTCCTACCTGCAGGCCTTCAACACCCCCGGCACGCGCCTGATCGACACCGAAGGCCAGGGGGTAGAGCGCATCACCGAAAAGGGCTTCGTCGTCGCCGGCGCCGAGTATGAGGTCGACTGCATCATCTACGCCTCCGGCTTCGAGGTCGGCACCGAATACAAACGCCGCGCCGGCTTTGACCTGGTCGGACGGAACGGCCTCAAGCTCTCGGAGGCCTGGGCCGAAGGCATGCGCAGCAAGCACGGAATCCACGTGCACGGATTTCCCAACGCCTTCTTCGTCCAGCCAACCCAGGGCGCGAACCTGATTTCCAACATACCGCACAATCTGACCGAGGCGGGCCGGACCATCGCCCAGGTCGTCAAGCACGCCCTGGACAACGGCTTGCGCGAAGTCGAGGTGTCCAAGGAGGCCGAGGAGGCCTGGGTCCAGCTTCTGTTGACCGGCATGGGGCCGATGCTGGGATCGCCCGATTGCACGCCCGGCTATTACAACAATGAAGGCCAGTCGCCAGGCCCGGCGGCGCGCCTGAACGTCGGCTATCCCGCCGGCGCCACCGCCTACTTCAAATACCTCGATGAGTGGCGCAACGCGAAAACCTTTGAGGGCCTGGTGTTTCGCTGAGGTCTGGACGTTTCTAGCGGGTTGATCGCGGCCATGCGCCCCCTCCACCACCGGCTGCGCCGGCGGTCCCCCTCCCCCGCGGCGCTGTGCTTGCGGGGCAGGAATTTCTAAAAAAACTCCTCCCCCGCCCTCTTTGCGGGGGAGGTGGCGCGGCGCGATCAGCGTCGTGACGGAAGGGGCGCAGGGCCGCAATCAACCTGGGCGGGAGTTCCTCTGGCGGGCAGAACAGTTACCGGCACCGTCCGCCATCGCCACCGCAATCGTTCCCGCGGGTGAACCCTGGAACGAGCGCGCCAGGTGGTTGGCGGGATCGAGCCAGGCGGCCCAGTGGGAGCGGTCAAGGATCACCGGCTGACGGTTGTGGTAGGGCGCCTGGTCGGGGCCCGGCGCGGACGTAAGCAGGGTGAAGCTCTCGTACTCCTCTCCTGCCGGACCCGCACGGTCCCACAGGCCCGGAAAGGCGAAAATCTCCTGCTCGGGAACGTGGAACCGCCACATGGTCTTGGCCCCCTTTTCGCCCGTCCACTCGAAATAGTGAGTGGCGGGGACCAGGCATCGGCGGCGCGTATAGGCCCCGCGGTACATGCCGGTCGCGTGCACATTTTCGGCGCGGGCATTGGTTCCGAGCATCTTCCAGTCCTTCGCCGGCTGCTTGTGAAAGAACGGCACCAGTCCCCAGCGCAGATCCACAAGCTCGACGCCGCCATCGGCATGGGCGCGCAACACCGGCGCGATATTGGTCGGCCGGATGTGGTCGCGCGGCGCGTTGGGCTCGGCCCCGGACCAGCGCACCGGCCCGATCTCGGAAAATTCCGCGACCAGGCGGTTATAGGGATGCTGGTAGCCGTAGCGGTTGCACATAGCGGCAGTTTACCAGCGCAGGGGGCTTGCGGTCGAGCGCCCGGCAGGCTGCGGCGCAGTCCGCGCCAGTTGAAAGGCGATCGAAAAGGAGTCAAGGGGGAAGACTGATCGTGCTTTCTTTGGGGGAAGAGCAATGGTCGACAGCGCATCACGGCAGCCGACGCTTAGCCGAAGGTGGACACGCCGCAAGTCTCCGCGTCATTGGGACCACGCATTCGCGGCCCTCAAAAAACTGATCGCCAACGGCGAAGACACCACCCAGGTGTTCGAAATCATCCGCGCTCTGTCTGGCCGCTCGCATGAGGACAACTACGTCCATCTGCTGGCCCAGCCTGATGGCGGGCGGCTGGCCTATGAACACCTCGAGTTCGTCGAAAAACTGACCGATCGGACCTGGGTGGAAAGCTTCCAGCCGGGCACGGTTGGGGCGGCCTACGCGGAGTTCACCTCGCGCGAGCATCTTTCCGCTGACGGACTGCTGCAGGTCAGCCTGCAGGCTTCCGGGGACGGGGACTACCAGTCTCCGCATCCGTACGACTGGTACGGCCGGCGCCTTCGCGACATTCACGATATCTGGCACGTGGTCACCGGCTACGGCCGCGACGGGCTGGGCGAAGCGTGCATGGTGGCGTTTGCGTATGCTCAGACCCATGGGCTCGGCTGGGCCTTCATCTCGCTGGGCGTTGCGCTCAAATCGGGCGATCGACGGGCCCGCCGCTCGATCTGGGAAGGCTATCGTCGAGGCTGCGCCGCCGCCTGGCTGCCGGGAGAGGACTATGAGCGGCTGTTGGGCGAACCCCTTGAGGAGGCCCGCACCCGCCTGAATCTGGGCTCCTCCCCGATCTATGACTCAGTGCCGATGGAGATTCGCAGGCACCCGACCGTTTCCCACCCATCGGCCCACGCCTATCACGGCCTCGCAGCCGCCTAGACCTTCCGAGGCGCGGCTCGGCTTGATCTTGGATCGGCGCAGGTTCAATCTCTCGGAAGATCGTCCTTGGGGGGACTTAAGCCATGAATCCAGGCGCATCGGCCAAGCGCCCGCTCAATCGCAGCTGGAAGCGCCAGAAGGTCCCGCGCGACTGGGGCCACGCCTACAATGCGTTGCGCAAGTGGATGGCCGACAAGGAAGACACCACCCAGGTTTTCGAGATCATTCGCGCCCTGACCGGACGGGCGACACTGGACAACTATCTGCACCTTCTGGCCCAACCGGACGGCGGGCGCCTGGCCTACGAGCATGTAGAGTTGGCGAGGAAGTTGATGGACCGGGCATGGGTTGAGTCGTTCGCCCCAGGCACGGTGGGCGCGACCTATGCCGAATTCACCTCGCGCGAGCATCTGTCGGCCGACGGGCTGGTGCAGATCAGTGATGTCCGCCACGAGGGCCCGGACCCCTTGGACTGGTACGGCCGGCGCATCCGCGATGTTCACGATCTTTGGCACGTGCTGACCGGCTACAACCGCGACCTCTTAGGGGAAGTGTGCCTGGTGGCGTTCACCTTCGCCCAGACTCACGGGCTTGGCTGGGCGTTCATTTCCGGCGGCATCGCCCTGCGTTCGGGCAACAAGCAGGCACGGCAGGCGATCTGGCAGGCCTATCGTCGAGGATGCGGCTCGGCCTGGCTGCCCGGCGAAGACTACGAACGTCTGATGGCGGAGCCTTTGGAGGCGGCCCGCGAGCGACTAAATCTCGGCCGCTGCCCGATCTATGAAGCCGTTCCTCTCGAGGTCCGCAACGACCCTACCTTCTCGCACCCGTCCCCGCATATCTACGCCGGTCTGCCGCCGGCCCAGGGGGTCGCCGCCTAGAGCGCCTTGACGATGCCTTCGACCATTTTCTTGGCGTCGGAGAACAGCATCATGGTGTTGTCGCGGAAGAAGAGTTCGTTCTCGACCCCGGCGTAGCCAGAGCCCATGCCGCGCTTGACGAACAGCACCGTGCCGGCATTGTCGACGTCGAGGATCGGCATGCCGTAGATCGGGCTCTTCGGGTCGGTCTTGGCGGCCGGATTGGTCACGTCGTTGGCGCCGATGACGAAGGCGACGTCGGCGCTGGGAAACTCGGCGTTGATGTCGTCGAGTTCGAACACCTCGTCGTAGGGCACATTGGCTTCGGCCAGGAGCACGTTCATGTGGCCAGGCATCCGTCCGGCGACCGGATGCACGGCGTATTTGACCTCGACGCCCTCGGCCTTCAGCCGGTCGGCCATCTCGCGCAGGGCGTGCTGGGCCTGGGCCACGGCCATGCCGTAGCCCGGCACGATGATCACCTTGGAGGCATTCTTGAGGATGAAGGCGGCGTCCTCGGCCGACCCCTGCTTGACCGGCCGGGTCTCGACCGCGCCGCCGGCCGCCGCCGTTTCGCCACCGAAGCCGCCCAAGATCACCGAGACGAACGAGCGGTTCATGCCCCTACACATGATGTAGGACAAGATCGCCCCCGACGAGCCGACCAAGGCCCCGGTGATGATCAGGGTGACGTTTGCCAGGGTGAAGCCGAGGGCCGCCGCGGCCCAGCCCGAATAGCTGTTCAGCATCGAGACCACGACCGGCATGTCCGCTCCGCCGATGGGGACGATCAACGTCACCCCGGCGATGAGCGCAACCGCGAACGTCGCCCAGAAGGCCCATTTCGCCTCCCCGCCGCTGATCACCAGGAGCACGATCAGGACCACGATGGCGCCGGCGAGGGCGAGGTTGATCAGATGGCGGGCGGGCAGCAGGATCGGCGCCCCCGACATGTTGCCGTTCAGCTTGGCGAAGGCGATCAGCGAGCCGGTGAACGTGATCGCGCCGATGGCCAGGCCGATGGAAAGCTCGATCAGGCTTTCCAGCCGCACGCCGCCCGCGTCATCGATATGGTAGGCGGCCGGCGTATAGAGCGCGGCGGCCGCCACCAGGCAGGCCGCCAGTCCGACCAGGGAGTGAAACGCCGCCACCAGCTGCGGCATGGCGGTCATCGCCACGCGCCGGGCGATCACCGCGCCGATGGTTCCACCAATGGCGACGCCGCCGCCGATCAGCACCAGGGTTGTCGCGTCGAGCGCGCCCGCGCCCCACAGCGTCGCCAGGGTTACGGCCACGGCGATGGCCATGCCGACCATGCCCATCTGGTTGCCGCGCCGGCTGGTCACCGGGCTGGAAAGCCCGCGCAGCGCCAGGATGAACAGCACCCCGCACAGCAGGTAGAGCAGGGACGCGATGTTGGCGTTCATGGGCGCGATCCTCCCTCCCTTTCATGGGGAGGGAGGAGTCGCCCCCGGGTCCGGCCAAAGGCCGGCCCGAGGACAGGCTCC
>DATCCB010000056.1:0-9068 GCA_036511515.1 Caulobacteraceae bacterium
CGCGGGGGAGGGGGACCGCCCGCGAAGCGGGTGGTGGAGGGGGCGCGGGGCCGCAACAATCCTTTCGCCCATGGAGCCCGCATGAGCCTTCCTCTCGCTGGCCGGCATGTCGCGGTGCTGATGGGGGGGCTGTCGGCGGAGCGCGAGGTCAGCCTGACCTCTGGCGAGGCATGCGCGGGCGCCCTCGAGCGTCTGGGCGCGCGGGTCAGCCGTGTCGACGCCGGCCGCGACGTCGGCGAAGTGTTGACCAAGCTGAAGCCGGATACCTGCTTCAACGCCCTGCACGGCGCATGGGGCGAGGACGGTTGCGTGCAGGGGGTGCTGGAGACACTGGGCGTCGCCTACACCCACAGCGGCGTGCTAGCCTCGGCCCTGGCCATGGACAAGGCGCGGGCCAAGCTGGTCATGGCCGCCGCCGGTGTGCCGGTTCCAGGCGGCGGTCTCTTCGACCGTTTCGAAGCCGCTCGGGCACACGTCATGGCCCCGCCCTATGTGGTCAAGCCCAATGCCCAGGGATCGTCGGTCGGGGTGTTCCAGGTGTTCGCCGGCGCCAACACCCCGCCCCAGGAACTGATCGCCGCGTCGTGGACCTTTGGCGACCAGGTGATGATCGAGCCCTACGTTCCCGGCCTCGAACTGGCGGTCGCGGTGATGGGCGTGCGGGCGCTCACCGTCACCCAGATCGAGCCGCGCACCGGATTTTACGACTACGAGGCCAAGTACGGGGAGGGCGGATCGGTGCACATTCTGCCGGCCAAGATTGCGGGACCTGTCGCTTCGCGCGCGCTGGCCGCCGCCCAGGCCGCGCATGACGCACTCGGTTGCCGGGGCGTTACCAGAAGCGACTTTCGTTATGACGGCATTAACGACCTTCTGGTCCTTCTGGAAGTCAACACGCAGCCCGGCATGACGCCCACCTCTCTGGTTCCGGAGCAGGCGGCGCATGCGGGCTTTGGCTTTGACGATCTGGTGCTCTGGATCACGGAGGACGCGCATGCCCGCGGCGCTGCGGGGGGGACGGCGGGGGGCCGCCAAACCTCGGACCAAGGGGTCCCATAAGGCCGCGAGACCACGCCCTGTCCGCGCTCCGTTGCGAGGGGTTTCTAAGCTGCGCGCCGCCCACCGGGTCGGTCTGTCGCCGAGGATCGCCATCGGCGGGGCCGCGGCCGTGCTTGTATTCGGCGTTGCCGTCGCCCTGGCGACCGGCAATCGTGGCGAGAGGGTCCTGGCCGCGGGACGGGGCGCGCTCGACAGTCATTTCGCCAGTCTCGGCTTTCAGATCGGCGCGGTTCACCTGCAGGGCGCCACGCCGGCCGCGCGCGGTGAGATCCTCGCCGCCGCCGGCCTGAGGCAAGGCCAGCCGATCCTCGGCCTCGACCTGGCGGCCGTGCGCGGGCGGGTCGAAAAGGTGGGTTGGGTCCGGCGCGCCCGGGTCATCCGGCTGTTGCCCGACACCGTTGTCATCGCCGTCGACCAGCGCGCGATGCTGGCGGTCTGGGAGCATGCGGGACGAACCGCGGTCGTCGACGCCGCCGGGACCGTGGTCCCCGAGGCGGATCCCGCGCGGTTCCCGGGGCTGCCGCTGATCGTCGGTGACGGCGCGAACGCCGCGGCGGGGGCGGTGCTTCCGGCCGTCTTTTCCAGGCCCCGGCTGCGCGATCGGCTGGAAGCGCTGGTCCGCGTCGACGACCGCCGCTGGGACCTGAGGCTCAAGGACGGGGCGCTGATCCAGCTGCCGGCCGACGATCCGGACCAGGCGCTGATCCGGCTCGATCAGCTGGACCAGAAGTCGCGGGTTCTGGATCTGGGGCTGGAGCGGGTCGACCTGCGCGATCCGCAAATGGTGGTTGTTCGCCCGCGCCCAGGCGCCGCGGCTGGCCTGGTTTCTCATGGGGTGTGACGGATGACTGACGTTCTCGAGCGGGGCCCATCCCAGGCCAGGGCGAGCGGCCGCGAGGCGCGCGAGGGGCGCGATACGCTCAAAGCCGCCCTGGGCCGCGCGCCGGTGGTGGCGGCGGTCGATCTGGGCGCATCGAAGGTCGCCTGCTTCATCATGAAGCCCGACGGCGTGCGGCGTGGGGATCGGACCCTGACCACTGCGGGGGTGGGCTATGTCGCCTCGCGCGGCGTGCGCGGCGGCGCTATCGTCGACATGGACGAGGCGGCGCAGGCCATCGCCCAGGCCGTCGAACGCGCCGAGATCGTCGCGGGGGTCAACGTCCAGGGGGTGACGGTGACCACCGCCGGCGGCCAGCTGGCCAGCCACAGGGTTTCGGCCAGGGTGTCGCTGGGCAGCCGTCCGATCGGCGACAACGACCTTTCCCGCGCCATCGCCCAGGCCTTGGCGGGCCTGAAGCTGAACCGCCGCACCGCCATCCACCTGCGCCCGATCGCCTGGTCGGTCGACGGCCAGCGCGGCGTTCGCGATCCGCGAGCGATGTTCGGCCGGGCGCTGGGCCTGGAGATGCTCGTGGTGTCGATGAACGAAAGCGTCTTCCACACCATCGGCCACTGCGTAGAGCGCGCGCACCTTCAGTTCGAGGGCGCCGTAGCGGCGCCTTTCGCCTCGGCGCTGGCGGCGCTGGAGGAAGACGAGATGGACCTGGGCGCGCTGTGCATCGACATGGGCGGCGGATCGACCTCGGTTGCGGTGTTTTCCGGCGGCGCGCTGATCCACGTCGATTCCCTCTGCGTCGGCGGTTCTCACGTAACCCAGGATGTGGCCAGGGGGCTTTCGACCTCGATGGCCGGGGCCGAGCGGATCAAGACCCTGCATGGCAGCGCCATCGCTTCGGCCGGCGAGGATCGCGAAATGATCGAGGCCCCGCCGCGCGGCGATGATCCCGGCGCGGGTCCGGTGACCGCGCCCCGCTCGCTTCTCAAGGGCATCATCGCCCCGCGCGTCGAGGAAACCCTCGAACTTTTGAAGGAGCGCCTCAGGGCCTCCGGCGCCCTGCTCGAACCCGGCGCCGGCATCGTGCTCACGGGCGGCGCCAGCCAGTTGGCCGGGGTTCGCGAAGTGGCCGTACGGGTCTTCGACCGGCCGGTGCGCCTTGGCCGACCGCGCCGGGTCCCCCATCTGGCCGATGCGGCGTCGGGCCCGGCTTTCTGCGCCGCCGCCGGCGTGCTCCACCGCGCCGCCTTCGGCCCCCGGGAGGCCGGCCCAAAACGCGCCGCCGCCTCCGGCCGCGGCGCCAGCCCCGTCGATCCCGGCGCCAACGTCGTCGCCAAGGCCGCCGCGTGGCTGCGGGATAATCTCTAGACGCGGCCGACCCGGCCGGCTTGCTCGGGAACCATAGGGGCTAAGCGGCGTCGCTGCCGGTTAGTCAAGGCAAAGCCTGTTGGCGTAACGAGAAGGGCCCCGTCCGCGGCTCGACGCCCCGGCGACTCGGCTTATGGAATTAACCCTAGATTAAGCATGGCGGTGGCTCTCTAGGGTCATCCGTTGCAGGCGGCCCGCTGGGGGTGAGGGGGCCGCTTTGAATCAAAAGTTTCGCGGAGGCCGGGGAATTCCCAATGACGCTCAAGGTTTATGCGCCACAGACCAAGGAACTTAAGCCGAGGATCGTGGTCTTCGGGGTCGGCGGCGCTGGGGGCAACGCGGTCAATAACATGATCGACTCCGGGCTCGAGGGGGTCGAGTTCGTGGTCGCCAACACCGATTCCCAGCAGCTGGCCTTTTCCAAGACCGACCAGCGCATCCAACTGGGCGTCAACGTCACCCAGGGCCTGGGCGCCGGCGCCCACCCGGAGGTCGGCATGTCCGCGGCCGAGGAGTCCGCGCCTGAGATCGGCGAGCGACTCGACGGCGCGCACATGGTGTTCATCACCGCCGGCATGGGCGGGGGAACCGGCACCGGCGCCGGCCCGATCATCGCCAAGTGCGCACGGGAGCGCGGCATTCTTACCGTCGGCGTGGTCACCAAGCCCTTTCATTTCGAGGGGCGCCACCGGATGCGCCTGGCGGAGGCCGGCATCGCCGAACTGCAGCGCTATGTCGACACCCTGATCGTCATCCCCAATCAGAACCTGTTCCGTGTCGCCAACGAGCGCACGACCTTCGCCGAGGCTTTCGGGATGGCCGACCAGGTGCTGCATTCGGGCGTGCGCTCGATTACCGATCTGATGGTTCTGCCCGGCCTGATCAACCTGGACTTCGCCGACGTGCGCACGGTGATGACCGAGATGGGCAAGGCGATGATGGGCACCGGCGAAGCGACCGGCGAGGGCCGCGCCCTGATGGCCGCAGAGAACGCCATCCAAAATCCGCTGCTGGACGAGGTGACGCTGAAGGGCGCCAAGGCGGTGCTGGTCAACATCACCGGCGGCCTGGACATGACCCTATTGGAGGTCGACGAAGCCGCCAACGCCATTTCCGGTCAGGTCGATCCCGAAGCCAATATCATCTTCGGGGCCGCCTTCGATCCGAGCCTGCAGGGCATGGTCCGCGTCTCAGTGGTCGCCACCGGCATGGACGGGGCCTCGATCGCCGCCATCGAGCCGCACCACGTCCGCCGCGTCGAACCGGCCCCGCAGCCCATCGCCATAGCGCCCGAGCCTGTCTGGCAGGCGCCTGAACCGGCCCCGCCGCCGCAGATCGAACCGGAGCCTGTCGAACCGGAACCCGTCTTTGCCATGGAACCGGCATTCGAGACGGCGCCGGCTCCGCGCGTCTTCGAGCCGCTGCGCGCGGCGGCATACGGCGCCGCCGCCTCGGCCAGCCAGCCCGATCTCGGCTTCGAGTCCGGCGTCGCGCCACGCGCCGCCAGCCCGCAATCCGTCGTCGCCCGGATCGTCGATCCATCCGTGGCCGAGGACGAGGACGAGCCGCTGTTTGGATCGAGCCCGCTGGCCGACGAACCCCGCCACAAGGCCGGCTGGCTCAGCCTGTTTGGTCGGCCGCGGCATGCGCCCAGCGCCCCGGTCGTGCAGGCCCGCGCCTCGGCCAGCGCCCAGCCGGCCATCGACGCCTTCGAGGATGCCGAAGCCGACGACCGGGAAGACCTGGAAATCCCGTCGTTCCTGCGTCGCCTGGCGAACTGAAGACTCTTCTGCCCTGCGGGAGACGGTGGCGCAAAGCGCCAACCGAGGGTCGCGTCGCCGCTGCGGCATATCGGCAAGACCTATCCTACCTCCTTCGGCGGGGTAGGTCTTCTGCTGGAGCGGGGAGGATAATCTCATCGGAACGCTCGTGAATTCAAGTATTTAACTAGAAACACTTGGAAACGGGACTTGTCTTGCCGCGACTCGCGGCGGCTCATAAACGGGTCGTGGGGGCTTGGAGACCTCAAGCTTGGCTTTTGTTCAGCAGCACACCCTCCGCGCGCCTGTCCGTTTCCACGGGGTCGGCATTCACAGTGGCCACAGCGTTAGCGTCGAGGTGCGGCCCGCGGCTGTCGACACCGGCATACAGTTCATCCGCGCCGATGTGACGGACAGGGACAACACCCTTCGCGCACGGGCCGGTGCGGTCTGCGACACGCGCCTTGGAACGGTGATCGGCAATGGCGCAGGGCTGACGGTTTCAACCATAGAGCATCTGATGGCCAGCCTAGCGGCGCTCGGCATCGACAACGCGGTGGTCGAGCTCGACGGATCCGAAGTTCCGATCATGGACGGATCAGCGGCGCCGTTCGTGCGGCTTCTCGACCGCGCCGGTCGCCGGCCCCAGGGCGCGCCAAGACGCTATCTCGAGGTGCTCGAGCCGATCGAGGTCGTCGACGGCGACAAACGGGTGAAGCTGGCCCCGGCGGCCGGATTCGAGGTCGCTTTTGAAATCGCCTTTCCGAGTGAGGCGATAGGCCGCCAAAGCGTCGACCTGGTCATCGACGAGCAGAGCTTTCGCGAGGAGCTGGCCGATTGCCGCACGTTCGGCTTCGCCCATGAGGTCGATGCCCTGCGCGCCGCCGGTCTGGCGCGGGGCGGCTCGCTGGACAATGTCGTGGTTATCGAGGGCGACGGCATTCTCAATCCCGAGGGTCTTCGCCGGCCCGATGAGTTCGTGCGACACAAGGCGGTGGACGCCATTGGCGATCTCTATCTGCTGGGGGCGCCGTTGCTCGGGCGCTACGAGGGGGTTCGGGCCGGCCATGCGATGAACAACGTCCTGGCGCGCGCGGTGATCGCAGCGCCACGCGCCTGGCGAATGGTTCCGCTGCGACAGGAGCTGGCGCGCGCGGTCTAGGCGCGCTGCAAACAGCCAACGCTGGCGCGCGCCTTGCGTCAGCCTCGATGCTTTTGCGGAGCGCCGGGGTGGTGTAGAAGCCCCTTGGGCCGACGCTGGGGCGCGCGCTTATCACTGCTTCGAGGTCACAGTCCGTGCATTCCAATTCCCGTGGCCGTCTGGCCGTCGCTCTGGTCGTCATCGCCGCCCTTGCCCTGGGCGGCTGCGCCTTCAAGAAGAAAAAGCCCAGCCTCGCCTATCAGGAACGGCCGGTCGAACTGCTCTATACCGTCGGCGCGCAGAAGATCGACGAGCATCGCTGGGCCGATGCGGTCCAGTACTTTGGCGAGGTCGAGCGCCAGCATCCCTATTCGGAATGGTCGCGCCGGGCGATCCTGATGACAGCCTACGCGCACTATGAAGCCAACAACTACGCCGAAGCGATCGCCGACGCCGATCGCTTCATCGCGCTTTACCCAGGCAACGCCTCGACGTCCTATGCCTATTATCTGAAGTCGATCTGCTATTTCGAGCAGATCGTCGACGTGGGCCGCGACCAGGCCTCGACCGAGGACGCGCAGGTGGCCATGCGCGAGGTGGTCAAGCGCTATCCGAACACCGAATACGCCTTGGACGACCGCCTGAAACTGGACATGGTCGCCGACCAGCTGGCCGGCAAGGAAATGACCATCGGCCGCTATTACCTGCGCGAGGGCGATCCGATCGCCGCCATGGGCCGGTTCCGCACGGTCGTGGATCGCTTCCAGACCACCTCGCACGTTCCAGAAGCGCTCTACCGGCTGGTGGCGATCGATCTGTCGCTCGGCCTGACCAAGGAGGCGCAACAGAACGGCGCCGTGCTCGGCTTCAACTATCCAGGCGACATCTGGTACCGCGACGCCTATCGCCTGCTGACATCCCATGGCCAGAGGCCCCGAATCGCGCCGGGCGGCTCGCCGTCGCACTTCAGCATCCTGCCGCCGTTCGGCCACCGCAAGGAGACCACCCTGCCGCCGCCGTCGGCTGAGACCTCGGCCACCGTCGCCCAGGCCCAGACTGAGGCGCCAGAACCGGCCAAGCCGGTCAAGAAGGGCGGATTCTTCCACGACGCTTTCGGGTTTTAGGCGGGGAGGGGCGGCCCCGGCCCATGCTGATCGGCCTTGGCATCCGCGATGTGGTGCTGATCGAGGCGCTCGACCTTGCGTTCGGTCCGGGGCTGACAGCGTTGACCGGCGAGACCGGGGCCGGCAAGTCGATCATCCTGGGCGCGCTGGGCTTGGCGGTCGGCGCGCGCGCCGACGGGGCCCTGGTGCGCTCCGGCGCCGCGCAGGCAAGCGCCAGCGCCGTTTTCGCACTGGCCGCCGATCACCCCGCCTGGGCCTGCCTCGACGAAAAGGGCCTGACCTATGCGCGCGACGAGGATCTGGTCCTGCGCCGCTCGGTGGGCGTCGACGGCCGCTCGCGGGCTTTCGTCAACGATCAGCCGACAGGGGTCGGCGTGCTGCGCGAACTGGGCGGCCTGCTGATCGAGATTCACGGCCAGCACGAGACGGTCGGATTGCTCGATGGCCGCAACCACGGCCCCTTGCTCGACGACTTCTCGGGCCTTGGGCCTCTGCGCGCGGAATGCTCGGGCGCCTGGAGCGCATGGCGCGCGGCGCGTGAACAGCTGGCCTTGCTGCAAACCGCGCAGACGGGCGCGGCGGCCGAGATCGAAGAGCTTACCGCGCGCCTCACCGAACTGGACCGGCTGGATCCGGGGGCGGGCGAAGACCAAGTCCTGGCCCAGGAACGAGCGCTGCTTGGGGCGGCGGAGAAGACCCTCGCCGATGTCGCCGCCGCCGGCGAGCCGTTCGCCAGCGACGATCTCGTGCGGCGATTGAGCCAATCGCTGCGGGCGCTGGAAAGGGCCGGGGAACGGACGGCTCAGGCCGGGGCCGATCAGGAGGATCGGGCGGTTACGCGTCTGCTGGCCGCGACCTCGGCGATGGAGCGCGCCCTGATCGAGACCACGGAGGCGGGCGCCGCCATCGACCTTGCGGCCCAGGCCCTCGAATTCGAGCCGGGCCGGCTCGAGGCCGTTGAGGAGCGGCTGTTCGCCCTGCGCGCCATGGCCCGAAAGCTTGGCGTCGGCGTCGACGATCTGGCCGTCGCGCGGGCGCAGGCGGCTGAACGCCTGGTGACCATCGAGGCGGGGGACGAGGCGGTCGCCGCCGCCTCGGCGATGACCGACAGCGCCCGCGATAGCTATCTTGCCGCCGCCGGGGCGCTCAGCGCCGCGCGCAGGGACGCCGGCGACCGCCTGGCCGCCGCGGTCGGCGCGGAATTGGCTCCCCTGAAGCTCGACAAGGCGCGGTTCCGCGTCGCCGTGACGCCGCTGGCGGAGGATCGCGCCGGCCCGCTCGGCGCCGACAGGATCGAATTCGAGATCGCCACCCTGCCTGGCGCGTCCTTCAGCGGTCTTGGCGCCATCGCTTCGGGGGGCGAACTGGCGCGCGTGGCCTTGGCGCTGAAGGCTACCCTCGCCGGCCGCGAAGACGTCGATCAGCCGTTGATGATCTTCGATGAGGTCGACCAGGGGGTCGGCGGCGCGGTCGCCGATGCGGTCGGCCAGCGGCTGGCGCGCTTGGCCACGCACGGGCAGGTGGTCGTGGTCACCCACAGTCCGCAGGTCGCCGCCAGGGCCGATGCACACTGGCGGGTGACCCGGACGGGCGAAGGCGAGCGCCTTCGCGCCGGCGTCGATGGGCTTGGGCGCGCGGCGCGCGAGGAAGAAATAGCCCGCATGCTCTCAGGCGCCCAGATCACCGACGCCGCACGCGCAGCCGCCCGGGCCCTGATGCATGTCTGAACACAGACTTTCGCCTTGCGCCCCTTCCGACACGGCGCGACACGCGCCGCGCCA
>DATCCB010000057.1:0-5513 GCA_036511515.1 Caulobacteraceae bacterium
TCGGAAGTCTGCAAGCCTTCGTGCGCGGAGCCCTCGATACCGGCATCCCCAACGCCCTCTACGAGCGACCACGAAAACGCAAAAACTTCATCGATACTTTCGCCAGCGCCCTATCTTAGCGCCTATGGGCTTCCAGCCCGCTCTTCCTTTTGCGAAGGCGCGGACTTGACGGTCGTCGAGGGCGGGCTGGAAGCTCGCGCTCCGGGGCAAGCACGCACCTGACCGTCATGGCCGGGTTCTTGGAATCCCGGCCATCCATGATCGATGGATCGGGCGCGTTCGCCCAATAGTCGGGATTTTAATCGGCCCCGACGATGGATGGCCGGGACCAGAAAGAGCCCGGCCATGACGGTCCCTTGGGGATTGGGTCAGCCGGGACTATCCTCGTGGGGGGAAACAAGGGGGAACACACATGAACAATCTCAACGCCTGGGCGCCGCGCGCGCTCAGTCTCTTACGGATCGTCGCGGCGCTGCTGTTCATCGAACACGGCGCAATGAAGCTGTTTCACTTCCCGGTGCCCCAGCCAGGGGCGCCCAACCCGCTGCCGATGATGATGCTGGCTGCCGGATGGATCGAGATCGTCGGCGGACTGCTGCTGCTGCTCGGCCTTTTCACGCGCCCGGTGGCGCTGATAGCGTCGGGCGAAATGGCCGTCGCCTATTTCACCGCCCACTTCCCGCACAGCCCATGGCCCGGCGTCAACCTGGGCGGCGAAGCCATCCTCTACTGCTGGGTCTTCTTCTACCTGATCTTCGCCGGCGGCGGCGCGTGGAGTTTGGACGCGGTATTGCGGAAGAAGGGGTAGCTCTCCGCACCCTCAACGTCGACTTTCGCCGCTCGCATCAAGGGCGAAGATCGACCCAGAGCGGTCCCAGCACGGACACTCGCCGTTGCCTGCCAGACAGTTCCCTGCTTGATCGTTTGAACAGCGCCGCTAGTGCGCGATGCCATCAATATGTCCTCGTGGAGGCGATGATGACAGGAGACCGCGCCGCCGGGCGCCTCGACCAGTTGCTGACGCCGTTCACCAAGGACAAGCCCGGCCTCGCCGCCCTGGTGACCGTGGGCGGCGAGGCGGTGTTCGAGCGCTATCTCGGCGGCGCCGACCTGGAGCATGGCGTCCCGGTCACCGGCGCAACGAGATTCCACGTCGCCAGCGTCTCGAAGCAGTTCACCGCCTTCGCCGTGATGCTGGAGGCCGAAGCGGGCCGCGTCGATCTCGATGCGGACATCCACGCCTACCTGCCCGAGCTCGCCGACTACAGCGAGAGCGTGACGGTCCTTGATCTCGTTCATCACACTGGCGGCCTGCGTGATCAGTGGGAGTTGCTGATGCTCTCCGGCACGCCTTTGGACGGCCTCATCCGCCAAAGCGCCATCGTCGCCATGGCCGCGCGTCAGCAGGCGCTGAATTTCCCGCCAGGGACCCGCTATCACTACTCCAACACCGGCTATTCGTTGCTGGCTGAGATCGTCGCGCGCACGTCCGGCAAACCCTTCGCGCAATATCTCAGCGATGCGGTATTCGCCCCTCTCGGCATGCGCGACTCGCTCGTCTACGACGATGCCACGCGGTTACTGGGCGGGCGCGCGATGAGTTACCGGATCGACAGCCGCGGCGATGTGCGCCTCGTGCGCCTCAACTATAGCAACTACGGCGCCACCAGCTTGCATACGACGGCGCGCGATCTGGCGAAGTGGGCGCATGAACTGCTTCACCCGAGCCAGTTTGGGCAGGCGTTGATCGCAAAAATGACCTCGCCGGGAACGCTTCGGGAATGGGAGGCCGCTCAACTACGGCTTTGGCCTCGTGCGCGAAGTCGCGGGGGGCCGGCCGGCCTCGGGTCACGGTGGCGCCGACGCAGACTACCGCGCAGCGTTTCGGTGCTTTTGCCACGAAGACGCCAGCGTGATCGTGCTTTCAAACGGGCAAGCCGACGTCGGCGCGATTGCCGAGGCGCTGGCCGACGCCTTCCTCAGTCCGGCCCCCGCGACGCCTGCGCCCATCGCGCCGGACCCGGCCACGCTCGCGGATCTCGCCGGCTACTATGTCTGGGGTGGAGGGCCGGGCATGACCCTCCAGGTGACCGACGGCAAGCTGATGGCGAGCACCGGGGGCCCGCCCATCGAAGCGAAGTTTCTGCCCGACGGGGACTTCTATCTGCTGGCGCCGACCTATCGCTTTTCGCGCGGACCTGGCGGCGGCCTCATCGAGTCCCAGGGCATGGGCGCATCCGAGCTGGTGCACCGGCGCGCAACACGCACCCACCCCTCGGCCGCGGATCTCGCGGCCATCGCCGGGACCTATCGCAGCGACGAAATCGACAGCACCTATGACCTCGCGGCGACGGATCGGAGTTTGACGCTCTCGTGCCTGCGCTTCGCGCCACTGGCCTTGTCGCCGGCCGACAAGGACGCCTTCGACGGTCCCGGGCTTAGGTTGACCATCGTCCGCGACGGCGCCGGCGCGCCCACAGGCTTCCGGGTCTCGACCTTCCGCGTGTGGGGCTTGTGGTTCCAGAAGATCGGCTAGCTGTAAACTCCCATTCGCGCGCCTTTGCCGAACGGGAGCTTGCCGGTCGGTTCCGAGGGCCTTTTGTCCGCTTGCCACCCTACGCTGCGGTTAGCACTGTCCGCTTTCGGCGTGGACCTTGATCATTTCGCAAACGAGGGCTTTGGAGGACCGACGGCCTAGCCAATCTTCAGATGTGCAGCGCTCGGCCAAACGCGTCGAGGGCGGCTTCGTGCATAGCTTCGCTCATCGTCGGATGGGGGTAGACGGTGGCGAAGAGGTCAGCTTCGGTGGCTTCCAGGGTCATGGCCAGGGCGAAACCCTGGATCATTTCGGTGACTTCGGCGCCGATCATGTGCGCGCCGATCAGCCCCCCGGTCGCGGCATCGAAGACGGTCTTGACGAAGCCCTCGGTGTCGCCGGCTGCGATGGCCTTGCCGTTGGCGCGGAACGGGAAACGGCCGACCTTCACTTCAATGCCCTTTTCCTTGGCGGCGGCTTCCGTGAGCCCGACCGAGGCGATCTGGGGGGTGGAATAGGTGCAGCCGGGGATTGGCGCGGTCAGGTTCGCGGGCGCGAGACCGGCGATGTGCTCGATGCAGTGAACGCCCTCGTGGCTGGCCTTGTGTGCGAGCCATGGCGGACCCGTGACGTCGCCGATGGCGTAGAGGCCAGGGACGTTGGTCGCGCCGTCTGCGTCGGTGACGATATGACCGCGATCGATCTTCACGCCGAGCTTTTCCAGGCCAAGACCCTCGACGTTGCCATCGATACCGACTGCGACGATGGCCACGTCAGCGGCCAGCGTCTCGACCTTGCCGCCGGCTTCGAGGTCGAGGGCGACACCAGCTTTGGATTTGGCCAATTTGGTCACCCTGGCGCCAACGCGGAACGAAATCCCCCGCTTTTCGAAGGCCCTATGGGCGGCTTTTGAGATTTCCTCATCTTCGACCGGCAAGATGCGCGGCAAGGCCTCGATCACCGTCACCTCCGAGCCCAAGGCGCGGTAAAAGCTGGCGAACTCGATGCCGATAGCGCCCGAGCCGACCACGAGAAGTGACTTCGGCGCGGTCTTGGGGACCATGGCCTCGCGGTAGGTCCACACATGATTTGCGTCCGGCTCGAGACCGACCGCGGGAATGACCCGCGCCCGCGCGCCGGTGGCCAGGATCACCGACTTGGCGGTCAGGCTGCGCGCGCCGCCAGCCTTCAGTTCCACGATCACCTGGGGCGCGTGATCGCCCTTTTCCAGCCGCGCCGTACCGTCGAGCACTTCGATCTTGTGCTTCTTCATCAGGAAGGCGACGCCGGAAGAAAGCTGCGCGGCGACCTTTCGGGAGCGCGCGATGACCTTGGTGAAGTCGTAGGCGCGGCCCTGGATGGAAAGGCCATAGTCGCCAAGATGGCCGAGCTGTTCGTAGATTTCGCCCGATTTGAGCAGCGCCTTGGTGGGAATGCAGCCCCAGTTGAGGCACACGCCGCCCAGCGCCTCTCGTTCGACAATGGCCGTCTTCAGGCCCAACTGGCTGGCGCGGATCGCGGTGACGTAACCGCCCGGCCCCGCGCCGATGACCACCACGTCGAATCTCTCCGCCATCAGAGCAGCGCCTCGATGCCGCTCTCAAGGGACCCCGGCTTGGCCGTCGGCCCGAAACGCGCCGCCACCCGCCCCTCTCGGTCGATGAGGAACTTGGTGAAGTTCCACTTCACGGCGTGGCTGCCCAGCAGGCCCTTTTTCTCTCGCTTCAGCCACGCGTACAGGGAATCGGCGTGTGGCCCGTTGACTTCGACCTTGGCCATCAGCGGAAAGGTGACGTCGTAGGTCAGCGAACAGAAGCTGGCGATTTCCGCCGCGTCGCCGGGCTCCTGGCCGCCGAACTGATTGCAGGGAAAGCCTAGAACCGCGAAACCACGATCCTTGAACTTGCGGTAGAGTGCTTCCAGGCCCTCGTATTGCGGAGTGAAGCCGCATTGGCTGGCGGTGTTGACGATCAGCAGCACCTGGCCGCGGTAGGCCGCTAGGGGCGCGGGGACGCCGTCCAGGGCCTTGGCGGTGAAGTCATAGAGGCTCATGCCGGCGACGCCCGCCATCAGATGATCATGGTGATCGGATCCTCGATCATCGCCTTGAACGATTGCAGCCAGCGCGCGCCGATGGCGCCGTCGACGACCCGGTGGTCACAGGTCAGGGTCACGGTCATCACCGTGGCGATGTCCAGTTGGTCGCCGCGCACGGCGGGGCGCTTCTCGCCAGCGCCCACCGAGAGGATGGCGCCCTGCGGCTGGTTGATGATCGAGGCGAAGGATTTTACGCCCATCATGCCGAGGTTGGAGAGCGAAAAGGTGCCGCCCTGGTATTCGTCTGGCTTGAGTTTGCGGGCGCGGGCGCGCTCGGCGAGATCCTTCGTCTCGATGGCGATCTGGGCCAGGCCCTTGGTTTCCGCGGCGCGGACGATGGGGGTGATCAGACCGCCGTCGATGGCCACGGCGACGGCGATATCCGCGTGGTGGTGAAGGGCGATGCCCTCTGGGGTGTAGCTGGCGTTGGCCTCGCGCACGCGCATCAGGGCCGCAGCCGCGGCTTTGATGACCATGTCGTTGACGCTGACCTTGACCCCATCCTTGTCCAGCAAAGCGTTGATCCTGGCCCGCGCCGCCAGCAGGGCGTCGACCTCGATATCGATACTCAGCGGGAAATGCGGCACGTCGCGGAAGCTGTCGGTCATCCGTCGGGCGACCGTCTTATTCATCGAGGTCAGCGGGATCAGGTCGTAGGAGCCCGGGGCGATGCCGGCCTGTTCGAGGGTCTGGACCTCGGCGGGCGCGGGCGCGGCCGCCGCCGTTGGGGCAGGCTGGCCCTTCAAACCCTCGACATCGCGCCGGATGATCCGGCCGTGTGGCCCAGATCCCTTGACGGCCGCCAAATCGACGCCGCCCTGCTCGGCCATGCGGCGGGCGAGAGGCGAAGCGAAGATGCGCTTGCCCTGTTTTTTTTCAG
>DATCCB010000058.1:0-2098 GCA_036511515.1 Caulobacteraceae bacterium
GCCATCCAGATCGACAAGATCCCACGAAAGCTGCGATCGGTCCGGCCGAACCACCCGCACACCGTCCGTCATCACCACCTCCCCGAAAATATACCCTCAGGGAATCACAAAGCCTTCGACGAGGGAATCCTTCACACGCACAACGCGGGGAAGGTGTCGCGGCGCGATCAGCGCCGTGACGGAAGGGGCGCATGGCAGCTAACCGTCCTCGATCGTTCAAAGATTACCCGCCCCCCAAATCCAGCCCCGCTGCGCCAGGCGCGCTCGCATCGCCGCCGTTGAGCGTGCGCTGCATCCACACCACGTCAACCCACCGCCCGTGCTTGAAGCCGACGGCGCGGGCGAGGCCCGTCTGTTGGAAGCCGAGCGAGCGGTGCAGGCCGATCGACGCGGCATTGGCGCTGTCGCCGATCGCCGCCACCATCTGGCGCAGGCCCACGGCCTCGCAGAGCTCGACGATCCGCCCGAGCAGCGCCTTGCCGACCCCGCCGCCGATGGCGTCTGGGGCCACATAGACGCTGTCCTCGACGGTGAAGCGATAGGCCGCCCTTGGCCGAAACGGCCCCGCATAGGCAAAGCCGAGGATGCGCCCGTCCGCGATCGCCACCAAATGGGGAAGGCCAAACGCGGTCACCGCGGCGATCCGCCGTGCAATCTCCGGCGGCGGCGGCGGGACCTCCTCGAAGGCGCCAAAGCCGCGGCTCACATGGTGGCCATAGATGTCGGCGATAGCGGCCGCGTCGGCGTTGGTCGCCTGCCTAAGGTCCATGCCGTTCTTCATCTTCATCGCCACGCGTAGTTGAAGCTGAGCGATATCCGCGGGGCTTTCGCGCGGCCTGCCAGCACCTCATGGCGCAGCCAGCTCTCCCAGATGTAGATCGCGCCCGCGGCGGGAACGAGGGTCAAGAAGGTGCGGGAATCCTCGGGGGCGTCCGGCCGCCGCGGCGGCGCGGCCATCATCAGCGGCAGACGCGGATCCTCCAGCCGCAGCGCCCCGGCGCCAGGCGGGGCGGCGACAAACACCACCCCCGAGAGGACGCTATGGGTGTGGATGTGTCCCGAATGGGCGGCGCCAGGCGCGAGCACATTGACCCACAGGCTGTCCAGTCGCAGCCGTCCGCGGGGCCCCAGGTCAAAATCCAGGGTCTTGGCGAAAGTCGCCGCGTGACGGTCCAGACGCCTTTTCAAATCGCCAAACACGCTCGCCCGCGTCGGCAGGTCGCCCAGCGAGGCATAGGACGTATAGCCGCCGTAGCCGTTGGCCCTGCACCACGCCTGCCCCGCCGTATCTTCCGCAGCCAGCATCAGGCAGGCCGCTGCGAGCTCGGCGTTGAAGGCGACGAAGCCCGGCGCCGTGGCGATCGAGGCTTGGTAGAGGCGGGTGGCGAAAAGTTCGCGAACGCTGTGCATGGGCTGATGATCTTCGGCTATCATCCCTCTCTAGCAAACCCTGCGGCCGAGGCGATGATGATCGAAGCTTCCTGCCATTGCGGCGCGATGCGCTTTGAGGCCGACCACCCGCCGAAATCCCTGACCGAATGCAACTGCTCCATCTGCCGGCGCCTGGGCGCGCGGTGGGCCTACTACGCGCCCCATGAAGTCAAGCTGATCGCCGCCGAAGGCGCCACCGCGGCCTACGCATGGGGCGACCGCTCGCTGGAATTCCACCACTGCAAGACCTGCGGTTGCACGACACACTGGGCGCGCCTTCAGGGCGACCCCGATCGAATGGGCATCAACGCCCGTCTCTTCGACCCCGCCGATCTGCAAGCCGTTCCGGTGCGTAGATTGGATGGCGCCGACACCTGGCGATTTCTGGAGGACTGACCGCTCAATCGCCGTGAGCTCGTGGTCGCCACCGGGGCGACGGGGGTAATGCGTCGGAGCTCGGGCTTCCAGCCCGCATTGGTCACGAGCGCGGCGCTACCAACCTTGGAAGAAACCTTTTCCGACAAGGGCGGGCTTCCAGCCCATAGGCGCTAAGATAGGGCGCTGGCGAAAGTATCGATGAAGTTTTTGCGTTTTCGTGGTCGCTCGTAGAGGGCGTTGGGGATGCCGGTATCGAGGGCTCCGCGCACGAAGGCTTGCAGACTTCCGA
>DATCCB010000059.1:0-25935 GCA_036511515.1 Caulobacteraceae bacterium
CTTGCGAAAGGCCGCCGAGCGAGCCGTGGGCGCACTCTGGGACCGGATCGGACACGTCCTCGACGAGTTCACCCCCCAGGAATGCGCCAACTACTTCCGCCACGATGGATACGCTTCAGCGTGACCGCAAAACGCTCTAGATCGTCAGCACGACCTTCCCCAGGTGACCGCCGCTTTCCAGCCACGCGTGCGCTTCGCCGGCCTGCGTGAGGGCAAAGGTCCGGTCGACGATCGGTCTGACCGCGCCGCTTGCGATCCACGGCCAGACGACCCGCTCCACCTGCCCCGCCAAGCGGGCCTTCTCGTCGGCGCTGCGCGGGCGCAGCGTCGAGCCGGTGATGACCAGCCGCTTCTGCATGACCTTGGCGATCGGCAGCTCGACCGCGCCGCCGCCTTGCGCGGCGATATGGACCAGCCGCCCGCCGGTATTCAACGCTTCGAGGTTCTTGGCGAAGTAGGGCCCCGCGACCATGTCGAGGATCACATCGACGCCGCCCGCCTGGCGGGCGATGGCTTCGAAGTCGTCCGCGGTGGCGTCGATGGCCAGATCCGCGCCGAGTTCCAGAGCCTGGGCCGCCTTCCGTGCGCCGCGCGCGGTGGCGATGACCCTGGCGCCGGCGGCCTTGGCCATCTGGATGGCCATCACGCCGATCCCGGAGGTCGCGCCGTGGACCATGAAGGTCTCGCCGCTCTTCAGCGCGCCGTGCTCGAAGACGTTGGCGTAGACGGTGAACGCGGTCTCCGGGAGGCCGGCTGCGGCCTCGAAATCGAGACCCGCCGGGATCGGCAGGGCGTGCCTGGGATCGCACAGGGCGAACTCGGCATAGCCGCCGCCGCCCAAGAGGGCGCAGACCTTGTCGCCGACCTGCCATCGTCCCGCCGCCGAAACGACCTCCCCGGCTACCTCGAGTCCCAGGGTCGGCGGCGCTCCGGCGGGCGGGGCGTAGAAGCCCATGCGCTGGAGGATGTCCGGCCGGTTGACCCCGGCGGCCTTGACCGCGATCAGGATCTGGTCCGCCCCCGGGGTCGGCCGTGGGATCTGGACCGCCTCCAGGCTGTCGGCCTGCCCGCGTCCGCCCTTCACCGCGATGGCGGTCATCGTCGGTCCATCCACCTGATAGCCTCCTTGATCTTGCACAGCGGCGCCGCCTCGCGTCAGATAGGCTGAAAGTCAGGGCGCGGGCAAAGGAAGACGCCGATGAGCGAAGAGCCGGCGGAGGCGAGGCGGGTCCGGGGCCAGGTGCTCATCGACCTGTCGCGCGAGGATCTGGAACTGCTGGGGGTCTCCGAACTGGAGGAGCGGGTCGAAGCCCTCGAGGCGGAAGCGGCGCGTTGCCGGGCGCAGATGGGTCGCAAGCAGGCGGTCCGTTCGGCCGCTGACGCCCTGTTCACCCGAAGGGAGTAGAAGGGTCGGTCGAGCGTCCTTGCTGGCATGAGGGTTGCAATCCGCACCTCAGGGAGCGTCGTCGAGTCTCAAGGGGACCAGAAGGATGGGCGATATTGGCGCGCCGCTGCCGGCGCCCTGGCGCGCGGCGGTGATCTTCGATTTCGCGCGCTCGGAAATCTTCGATCACACCTTCCAGGAAGGCATGGAGCTGGTCGAGGAGACCGCCGCCTATCTCGACGGCGGCGGCCGGCGCGACGCCAAGCTGTTGTCGCGCAGCGCGGCGCTGGCCTACGCCGCCGAGTGCATGCGCCTGACCACGCGCCTGATGCAGGTGGCCTCGTGGCTTCTGGTCCAGCGCGCCGTCCGCGAGGGTGACATCGCCCCGGAGGCTGCGTGCAGCCATGGCTATCGCCTGAGCCCGGAGGCCGTGGGCGAGGCCCGGGACCGATCGCCGGAAACCCTGCCCCACCCGCTGACTCAACTGCTCGACCGCTCCGCCCGGCTCTACGAGCGTGTGCGCCATCTAGACCGCCGCATGTACCTTGAGACCACCCAGCCCCTTGCCCCCAGCCATCCGGTGCTCGATCAGATGGCGCGCCTGCGAGGCGCTTTCGAGCGCTGAAGGCCCGGCGCGCCTTTGCATCGACGTTTTCGCGGCTCTAGGTAGGCGCAAGCGGTTCGACCTTTCGGGTGGGCGTTGCGGAGTGGGCGTTGACCGGATTTGATCTTACCAGCCCCCGGGGCCGGCTGCGGACCACGCTCGACTATCTCTGGAACGACCACGCCTATCTGAGGCTGGGCTTTTCCAACGCCCACTGGATTTCCGACGAACTGGTGCGCACCAACCAGCCGTGGCCGTTCCAGCTGCGCGCCTGGCGTGACCGCGGCATCCGCACGGTGATCAATCTGCGCGGCGGCTTCGGGGCCAGTTTCTATGCCCTGGAGAAGGCCGCCTGCGAGCGGCTGGGCCTGACCCTGATCGACTTCACGGTGACCTCGCGAGAAGCGCCGACACGCGATCAGGTGCTGGGCGCCCAGCGGCTGTTCGGGAGGATCGAATATCCGGCGCTCATGCACTGCAAGTCCGGCGCGGACCGGGCCGGGATCATGAGCGTGCTCTATCTCCATTTTCGCAAGGCCATGACCATCCGCGAGGCGACCTCGCAGCTTTCCCTGCGCTACCTGCACATGCGCGCCGGCCTGACCGGAGTGCTCGATTTCGTCTTCGAGCGCTATTTTGCCGAGGGGGAACCCGCGGGTCTGTCCTTCGAAGCCTGGGTGGCCAGCCCCGCCTACGACTCCGTCAAGCTGACTAAGGAATTTCGCACCGGGCGCATCGCCAGGCTGCTGACCGAAACCCTGCTGCGCCGCGAATAGGCTAGCCTAGGGTGAATTTCGATCAGGTTGATCGCCGCCTCGCGCCCCCTCCACCACCGGCTGCGCCGGCGGTCCCCCTCCCCCGCGGCGCTGCGCTTGCTGGGGAGGATTTTTTCCTAAACTCCTGCCCCGCGACGCGGGGAAGGTGTCGCGGCGCGATCAGCGCCGTGACGGAAGGGGCGCATGGCCAATACAGTCTGGTCGGAAAGTGCTCTAAAGGCGCGCCTTATCCGCCGGGTTCGACGGGTCGAATAGCTTGTGCGCGTGGATGATGAAGTAGCGCATGTGGGCGTTGTCCACCGTCGCCTGGGCCTTAGACTTCCAGGCGGTATAGGCCGCGGCATAGCTTGGGAAAGCTCCGACGAAATCGATCGCCGAGAGATCGCGAAACGTCGATCCGCCGAGATTTTCGAGCTCGCCGCCAATGACCAGATGCAGGAGCTGATCGCTGGCCACTCGGCTCATTTTCCGGCGATGGCGAGGCCGTCGACGAGCAGCGACGGGGCGTTGGCCGAACCGCGCAGTTCCAGGTCCGAGCCGGGAATCAGCCGCGCATAGATGTCGATCAAATTGCCCGCGACGGTGATCTCGGTGACCGGATAAGCCGCCTCGCCGCCCTCGAACCACAGGCCCGAACAGCCCACCGACCAGTCCCCGGTATTGGCGTTGAGGGAAGGGCCGAACATCGAGGTCACCAGCACGCCCTTGCCGGCATCGGCCATCAGCTGCGCCTGGTCGCGTGTCCCGGGCGCCATGGTCAGGTTGGAGGTGGAGACGCCCGGCGGATCGGCGAGGCCGCGCGAGGCGTGGCCGGTCGTCTCCAGACCCAGCTGGCGCGCGGAACCGGCGTTCAAGAGCCAGGTGGTCAGCACGCCGTCCTCGATGATGTTCATGGCCCGGTTGGCGACGCCCTCATCGTCGAAGGGCGATGAACCAAGGCCGCGGGCCCGGTGAGGCTCATCGACGATGGTCACCGTCCGGGCGAACAGCGCCTCGCCAAGCCGGTCCTTCAGAAACGAAACCCCCCGCGCGATGGCCGGCCCGGCAATCGCGCCAATCATCGGCCGCAGCAAGGCCGCCGACAGCCGGCCCTCGAAAATCACCGCCGCGGTCGTCGAGTCGATCTTGCGGGCGCCCAGAGCCGCCACGGCCCGCCGGCCGGCTTCCGCGCCGATATGATCGGGCCTCGGCAGGTCCTGCGCCCAGCGGCTGGCCCTGGCCTCGTAGCCCTGCTCCATCTGCGCGCCTTCGCCGGCGATCGCCTGGGCCGAGATCGAAAACGCCGTGGCCTTGTGCAGGCCTGAAAAACCGTCGCTGGTCACCAGCCGCCACGCCGATCTGGACCAGTCGGCCGAGGCGCCGTTGGAATTGGCCACTCCTTTCACCGCCCGCGCGGCATCCTCGGAGCTGAGAGCCCGGGCCTCGAGGGCCTCGGCGTCCGGTTCGCCCGGATCGCAGAGGTCGAGCGCCGGCGGGTCGCCGATGGCCAGCCGATCGCGCGGCGCGAGGCCCGCGTAAGGGTCTTCCGGCGCCAGCCTGGCCATGGCCACCACGCGTTCGACGAGCTTGGCCCGGCCTTCCGCCGAGACATCCGAGCCCGACGCCGTCGCCTGGCGCTTGCCGACAAACACGCGAAGGCCGAGATCGCCCGATTCCTCGCGCTCGACCTCTTCCAGGGCGCCCAGCCTGACGCTGACCGACAGCGATGCGCGTTCGGCGAACACCGCCTCGGCGGCATCGGCGCCCGCGCGCAGGGCGGCGCTGACCACGCCGGCGATCTGGTCTTCGTTCATGGCCCGCGATATGGCGCAAGGCGCCGGCGGGAGCAAGCGAGGCTCAGGCGAGCGCGCAGATCAACAGGGCGACAATCTCAAAAATGTAGCTGACCCAGGTCAAGAGCATGCCGGCCGACCGCAGCACCGAGGAACCGCCGGACCGGCTGAGCGCCACCGCGTGGGCCAGGCGTCCGGCGAGCAGCAAAGCGCCGGCGATATGCACGGTCGCCGGCGGCGCGCCCACCGCGGCCAGGGCGATCAGGCCGGCTATGCCCGCGGGGGCGTATTCGGCCGCGTTGCCAAAGGCGCGGATGGCGTGGGCGAGCTGCGGGATGCCGTCATCGCCCAGCAGCACCGAGTGCTTCTGCCGCTGCCGGACGACGAGCAGGGAGAGCACCATCAAGAGCAGCAGCTGCAGGGCCGTCCACAGTCCGGCGGCCTGGGCGGCGATGTGCGGTGCGATGTCTGAGTCCATGGCCCGGCGCGATCAGGCGATGATGTCGGGCGTCAGGCGATCCTCGAGCCTGGCTATCTGATCGCGCAGCGACAGCTTGCGCTTCTTGAGCCGGGCGATCTGGAGCTGGTCCGGGCGCGGCTGGCTCTGCAGAGCGGCGATCGCATCGTCGAGGTCCTGACGTTCCTGGCGAAGATGGGCGACCCGCGCCATGGCGGCCGGATCGACCTGGTCATCGTTCATGGCAAGGCGGCTCCCAACAGACCTGTCACGCCCGAGTGTCCCCCAACGCCGGCAGATCGGCGCCCCACCGTTTGACCGCGCCCCACGACAGGCCGAACTGATCCAGCGCGCGTCCGACCGATTGATCGATCATTGTCTCGATACTGTCGAGACCGGCATAGAAGGCGGGCGCCGGCGGGGCGATCACCGCGCCCATCTCGGCCAGTCGCACCAGGGTTCTCAAGTGGCCAAGGTGCAAGGGCGTTTCGCGCACCATCAGCACCAGGGGGCGTCGCTCCTTCAGCGCCACATCGGCGGCGCGGGACAGCAGCGTCGAGGTGACCCCGGTGGCGATCTCGCTCATCGTCCGAACCGAGCACGGGGCGACGATCATCCCCAGCGTCGGGAACGATCCCGAGGCCACCGCCGCGCCGACATCGGTTGGCCGATAGATCACGTCGGCCTTCGTCGCCACTTCGCCGAGCGACAGATTCATCTCGTGCTTCAGGGTCAGGGCCGCCGCGCGACTGACGATGAGGTGGGTTTCGACACCGAGCTCTCGGCAGGCGTGAAGCGCGCGGACGCCCAGGATTGCCCCAGAGGCGCCCGAGATGCCCACCACAAGGCGCGATCGTTCGCTTTTCACCATCGATCCGGATGGCCCTTTCGCGCCCGACTTCGCGGGCCTGCCGTGTGCAAGCATATGTGATCTGACAGGCGCTTAAGAGGGGTATTCACTGAGCGCATGAGAAACAAGAGGAGCCTACGCGCATGGCCATCGAAGCCCGCATCCGTGAACTCGGCATTCGCCACGAAAGCCTTGAACGCGCGATTCAGGATGAGGTGAGCAGGCCCGCGGCCGACGCATCGCGTGTCACCGATCTCAAACGACAGAAACTTCGCCTGAAAGAGGAGCTAGAAAACCTCAAGGCGACGACTCACTAGGCGCAGGCGCGCGGGCTGGCGAGCCTAGTCGGCCTGCGCCCCGCTGTCGCCCTCGCCCGCCTCGCTTGCCGGACGCAGCGAATCGCCCGGCGGCTCCTTGGCCGCGCGCTTGGCGTCGTCACGGGCCCTCTTCTCCGCCGCCTTCTTGACCAGGGCGTCCAGCTCGAGCTGGCCGAGCAGACCCAGGGTCACCGGATCGACCGGCTTGACGTTGGCGGCGTTCCAGTGCGTGCGGTTTCTGACCTGGTCGATGGTCGCCTTGGTGGTTCCAAGGACCTTGGCGACCTGCGCGTCGGTGATCTCCGGGTGGTTGCGCACGAACCAGGCGATGGCGTCCGGGCGGTCCTGACGGCGCGAGACCGGCGTGTAGCGCGGCGATTTCTTGGCCGGCTTGAGCAACTCGGCGTGGCGGCTCTTCTGCGCAGCCATCCGATAGTTGGGATCGGCCTGGGCGGCGTCGAGCTCTTCGCGGCTGAGCTGGCCGTTGGAGATGGGGTCGGCGCCGCGGATGTCGCGCGCCACTTCGTCGTCGGCGATGCCCTTCACTTCCAGCGGGTGCAGGCCGCAGAATTCGGCGATCTGTTCGAAGGTCATCGAGGTGTTTTCGACCAGCCAGACGGCGGTCGCCTTGGGCATCAGAATCGTATTCATGGCGTCCTTCAAAAACAGCGGCGCCCGGCCTTTCGGCCGGGCGGGTTAGCGAAACGCAATATAGGCGCACGACCGCGCAAAAGAAATGCCTTCAACGACCCTTCTCCCGCAAGGGGAGAAGGAGTCCTTAGAGCCGCAGGCGGCTTTCGACGACGGTCACCGCCTGGCCGCGGATCAGCACCCGCTCGCCGCTCAGTTCGCATTCCATGTTCGCCCCGCGGCCCGGATAGGCCTGGTGAAAGCGCAGCACGGGTCGTCCCAGCTTCGCCGAGAACAGCGGCGAGAGTATGCAGTGCAGCGATCCGGTCGCCGGGTCCTCGGCGATGCCGGAGCCGGGCGCGAAAAAACGGCTGACGACGTCGTAGGCCGCGCCTGGCGGGGCGATCGCGGAAACCCCGACATTGCCGCGCCGTTGGGTCGCTCCGCTGGAAATCGGCTCGATGGCGGCGATGTTCGGCCTGAGAGCGCGTAGCGTCTCTTCGTCCTTGACCAGCGCCACCAGGTAGAGCGACGACCAGACCTCGAGCAGATCGGCGCCGAGCGCCTCGGCCAGTCCCGCCGGCGGATCGATGCGCACCGGCCGGCTGGCCGGAAAGTTCATTTCATAGCCCCCGCCGCGTCGGCTGACGGTCAGGGAACCGCTCTGGGTGTCGAATGCGATTTGTTCCGTCGCGACGCCGATCTCGGCCAGGATGGCGTGGCCGGCGGCCAGGGTGGCATGGCCGCACAACGGGACCTCCATCGCCGGGGTAAACCAGCGAAGCCCAAACCGGGCGGGATCGTCGGTCTTCATCAGGAAAGCGGTCTCGGCCTGGTTGTTTTCGGCCGCCAGCGATTGCATCCAGGCGTCCGCGGGCCAAGCATCGAACGGCTCGACCACGCAGGCCGGATTGCCCTTGAACGGTTCGGCGGCGAAGGCGTCGATGGTCCACTGGCGCATGGTCATCTCTCCCTGAACGTCCATCCGTGATCGAGCGGCCCGTGCCCGGCGCCGAAGCCCGGCGCGTGGCGGATAGCCTGCGCGGTATAGCCCCAGGCGCGGGCGACGGCGGCGTCGAGTCCCATCCCTTGGGCGAGACCCGTCGCGCAGGCGGATGCGAGGGTGCAACCGGTGCCGTGGGTGTGACGCGAAGCGATGCGCGGTCCGGAGAAGGTCGTCTCGCCGGCGGGCGTCATCAGCAGATCGACGACAGTGTCGCCGTCAACGTGGCCGCCCTTCATCAGCACCGCCCGCGCGCCCATCCTGAGCAGCGCCTCTCCCGCGCGGCGCAAATCGTCGGTGACGACGATGGCGATGCCGGTCAGGGCCAGCGCCTCGGGTGCATTGGGTGTAACTAGCGCGCAGCCCGGGATCAGCAACGCGCGCAAGGCGTCGATCGCCGAGGGTTCGAGCAGATCGCGTCCGCCCTTGGCGACCATCACCGGATCGACGACCACGGGCGTGGCGGGCGCCGAATCGATCAGCCGCGCCACCACTTCGATGGCGGCGATGGTTCCCAGCAT
This sequence comes from Caulobacteraceae bacterium, assembly GCA_036511515.1. Classification (GTDB taxonomy): domain Bacteria; phylum Pseudomonadota; class Alphaproteobacteria; order Caulobacterales; family Caulobacteraceae; genus Acaudatibacter. The sequence continues at coordinate 8,315 of DATCCB010000059.1, forward strand.
GCCGATCTTGATGGCGTCGGCGCCGATATCGCCCAGCACCGCACGCCCCTGCGCCTCGATCATCTCGGCCGAAATCAGCTGCACGGCGCTGACGCCCCGGCTGTTCTGGACGGTGACCGCCGTGATCACGCTGGCTGCATAGCCGCCGAGGGCCGTCACCGTCTTGATGTCGGCCTGGATGCCGGCCCCGCCGCCCGGATCGGAGCCGCCGATGGCCAGGACCCGCCCGCGAAATTCACCCATGCCCGCGCCCCTGTCCGATCGCGGCGCGGACGGCAAGCGCCTGCACCGTCTGGCGCACATCGTGAACCCGCACCGCCGCGACGCCGGCGTCAGCGCCGGCCAGCGCCGCGGCGAGCGAGCCGCCGAGACGGTCGCCGGGATCCTCGGCGCTGGCGTCCAGGCGGCGGATAAAACCTTTGCGGCTTACCCCCAGCATCACCGGAAAACCGAGCGCGACGAGGCGGTCGAGATTGGCCAGCAGCGCCAGGTTGTGCGCCAGCGTCTTGCCGAAGCCGATGCCGGGATCGAGCCAGATCCGCTCCCTCCGGACGCCCGCCGCCATCGCCGCCTCGGCCCGCGCGGCGAGATATCCGATCACCTCGGTGACGACATCGCCGTAGGTCGGGTTGGCCTGCATGGTGCGCGGATCGCCCTGCAAGTGCATCAGCACCACCTCGCAACCGAGCTCAACGGCGGTCTCGAGGCTGTCAGGCGCATAGGTGAGCGCGGTCACGTCATTCCACATCACCGCCCCGGCCCCGACCGCGGCACGCGCCACCGCCGGCTTCATGGTGTCGATGGAGAGGGGTGTGGCGCCCTCACGGACAAGGGCTTCAATGACCGGCAGGACGCGGGCGATCTCCTCGTCGGCGTCGACGGGCTGCGCCCCCGGCCGGGTCGACTCGCCGCCGATATCGAGCACGTCCGCGCCTTGGGCGATCAGTCTGTGGGCATGCGCGACCGCGGACTGGGCATCGAAGAATCGGTCCCCATCCGAAAAGCTGTCGGGCGTTGCATTGACGATCCCGATGACGCGCGGCGATGAAGGGGTCAGAGTCAATTAGAGCATCTTCCGCCCAGGTCGGTCCGGCCTTGCGCCCCTTCCGTCACGGCGCAAGGAAAAGCGCCGCGCCACCTTCCCCGCCGTGCGGGGCAGGAGTTAGAAAAATCCTCCCTCGCCTCTTCGCGGGGGAGGGGGACCACGAAGTGGTGGAGGGGGCGCAAGGCGGCCACCAAACTTGTCGGAAACCGCTCCGGAGGCCGCCAATCCGGCTGTTTCCTGACACGACAACCAATGAATCTGACCCCTCTGTTCGGTCAGGCCAGTTCCGGGTCGGGGCGCGGGGCGAGCGGCACCGAGACGCGGGGCCGTTCGGGCGCCTTCTGTTCGGGTTCCGAGCGGTTGGGGGCGATGCCCTTGATGGCGTTGACGATCTCATCGCCGGTCAGGGTTTCGTATTCGAGCAGCGCGCGGGCCAGGGTGTGGAGATCCTCGAGCTTGGCGGTGAGGATGCTGCGCGCCTCCTGATAGCCGTCCTGGGTCAGCCGCTTAACTTCGGCGTCGATGATCTTGGCGGTCTCCTCCGAGACGTTCTGGGTCCGGGAGACCGAATGGCCCAGGAACACCTCATCCTGATTCTCGCCGTAGGATACGAGGCCCAGCTGCTCCGAAAAACCCCACTTGGTGACCATGGCGCGGGCCAGGCGCGTGGCCTGTTCGATATCCGACGAGGCGCCCGAAGTGATCTTTTCCTTGCCGAAGATCAGCTCCTCGGCCACCCGGCCGCCGTAGAAGATCGCCAGCTGCGAGGTCATCTGCTCATAGCTCATCGACAGCTTGTCGCGCTCGGGCAGCTGCATGACCATGCCCAGCGCCCGGCCGCGCGGGATGATCGTCGCCTTGTGCACCGGGTCGGCGGCGGTGACGTTGAGCACGACAAGGGCGTGGCCGCCCTCGTGATAGGCGGTCATCCGCTTTTCGTCCTCGGTCATGACCATGGACTTGCGCTCGGCGCCCATCATCACCTTGTCCTTGGCATCCTCGAAGTCGGGCTGGGTGACCATGCGGCGGTTCTTGCGCGCGGCCATCAGCGCGGCTTCGTTGACCAGGTTGGCCAGATCGGCGCCGGAAAAGCCGGGGGTGCCGCGGGCGATCACCTTGACGTTGACGTCGGCGGCCAGCGGCACGTTGCGCATGTGCACGCGCAGGATCTTTTCGCGGCCGTTGACGTCGGGATTGGGCACCACCACCTGGCGATCGAAGCGGCCCGGTCGCAAGAGGGCCGGGTCGAGCACGTCGGGCCGGTTGGTCGAGGCGATGACGATGATGCCCTCGTTGGGATCAAAGCCGTCCATCTCGACCAGCAGCTGATTGAGGGTCTGTTCGCGCTCGTCGTTGCCGCCGCCAAGCCCCGCCCCCCGGTGGCGGCCGACGGCGTCGATCTCGTCGATGAAGATGATGCAGGGGGCGTTCTTCTTGGCCTGCTCGAACATGTCGCGCACGCGACTGGCGCCGACGCCGACGAACATCTCCACGAAGTCGGAGCCGGAAATATAGAAGAACGGCACGCCCGCCTCGCCGGCGACGGCGCGGCCAAGCAGGGTCTTGCCGGTCCCGGGCGGCCCGATCATCAAGGCGCCTTTGGGAATCTTGCCGCCGAGACGCTGGAACTTGGCCGGATCCTTGAGGAAATCGACGATCTCGGTCAGCTCTTCCTTGGCCTCGTCGACGCCGGCGACCTCGTCGAAGGTGATCCGGTTCTTGTTTTCGGTCAGCAGGCGCGCCTTCGACTTGCCAAAGCCCATCGCGCCGCGCGCCCCGCCCTGCATCTGGCGCATGACGAATATCCACACCCCGGCCAGGAGCAGCAGCGGCAGGGCCTGCATGGCCAGCGTGGCCAGGAGGCCGCCCCCGGGCTGGGCGAAATCATAGGCCGCGCCGTGGGCCTCGAGATGTTTTTGCAGGTCGGAGGTATCCAGGGGTCCGTTGGCGGTGATCACGTGCCCCTGGCGATCGTGCGCCTCGATCACCTGGCCATGAATCTTCGCCTGTCTGATATCGCCGTTATCGATCCGGCTTAGCAGATCGGAATAGCCGACCTGGCTGGACGAACTCCCGGCCCCGCCGTTGGTCAGCACGCTGTAGACCGCGAATAGCGCCAGGACGATCACGGCCCAGATGGCCAGGTTACGCAGATTCATCAACTCGCCTCGCCGCGCCTCAATGAACTTCCATGTAGGGGGCCCCTGGCGCTTCCGCCACGCGCCCGATCGCCGTCTCGTTCCGCACCGCTCCGAGCGCGCCGGCGAGGCGCTCGGCGACCAGCGAGCGAACCTCGATGCGGGAATCGTCGGCGAGCGTCGGGCAGCTCGCCTGACCATCGCCGTCGATGACAATGCAAAGAGCGCGCCGCGCCGCGGGCGACGAGCGTTTGACGGCGTTCCGCTGGACCCGCGGCAGTCTGGCCGCAACGCCGCCCAAGGCTCTGGCCGTCAGTCCCTGAACGCGGGCGGTCAGTTGGTAGCGGCCGTCCCAGACGACCTGCACGCCCACCGGCAATTGAGCGGGGGTGACGCCCGAGCGCTGCATGTCGCCCGGCTCGCGCATGAACCGCAGCTGGGCGCCATCGCTTTCAACCCGCGCGCCCGCCAGGTTGGCGCTGAATTCCTGGCCGGCGCCGATGCGGCTAGCCAGGCGATCGACTGCGGCGCCGCGCGGCGGTCGCTCGCCGCCCGAGGCGCACAGGAGAGCCGCGCCGATGAACCGGCGTTGGTTGGCGCAGCTCAGCGTCTGCAATTGGTCCTGTCGGACGCACAGCTCGCCGGCAGGCCCTTCCCGGACGCGGATCTGGACCTCGTCCGGGCCGGCGTCCCCCCAACCGTGCTCAATGGCGCCCACGGACAGCATGGCTCGGGCGCGGGCGCGGGCGCGAGGATGGCGCGGATCGGCGTTGGCGGGATCGTCGATCCATCGCTCGCCACGCTGGGACAGCATGGCCTGTAGATCGGCGCGGCGCGCGCCAAGCAGCGGGCGCAAAATGAACAGGCCCCTGCCCCCCGGCCAGATCGGAGACGGCGCCCAGGGCCTGGGCGTCGGCGTGTGCTCGCCCGCGGCGCGCATGGCCGCGGCCTCCAGGCAGTCATCGGCGGTGTGCCCCATCAGGATCACGCGCGCGCCGATCCGTCTGGCCTCATCCGCGAGGAGGCCATGGCGGGCCGCCCGCGCGGCCGCCGCGATGCCCGCGAGGGGTTTGTCTGCGTCCCAGCTAAGAATGCAATGCTCGACGCCGAGCCGCTCGGCCCTCAGTTTCGCGAACCTCGCCCATCGCGCACCCTCGGGTTGAAGTCGGTGGTCGATGGTCACCGCCACCAGCCGGCGGCCGGTCTGGTCGGCCCACGCCTTGGCGATCAGCAGCAATGCCAGGGAATCGCTCCCGCCGGACACGGCCACAACGATCGGTGCGCGACTGGCGGTCGCCAGGCGCTCGCAGAGAGCCAGGCGAACGGGCCCCTCTAAGACATCTGCGGACCAAAGTGATTCGGCCACGCGCCCCTTCCACCCCCGCGCTTGCAGCGCGGCGGTCCCCCTTTCCCGCTGCGCGGGGCAGGAGTTGAAAAAATCCTCCCCCGCCTCTGCGCGGGGGAGGGGGACCACGAAGTGGTGGAGGGGGCGCAAGGCGGCGCTCAACCTGATCGAAATTCGCCCTAACAGAAGGCCAATGTCGCCATGGCGCCGGCCACCTGCGAGGTCGTCAGGCACATTGGGCGCGCGTTCGCCCGTCGGCCGCCCCGCTCTTCACCTCGGCCGAGGCTTTCGGGTAGCGGCGCGCCAGCTCATCGAGGGTCTGGCAGGCGTCCGCCGGCTTCTTCATCTCCGTCAATGAACGCGCCAGATCGAGCACCGCGTCCGGCGCCCAGGTTGTCTGCGGCCAGCCGCGAATGGCGTCGATATCGGCCGTGGCGGCCTCGGCCCAGGCGTGGCGTCCGATCAGCGCCTTGGCCAGGTAATAGCGCGCGAGCGGGCCGCGCGGGGAATCCCCGAAACGATCGACATAGTCGCGGAAACCGGTCTCGGCCGACGGAAAGTCGCCGGCCTCGAGAGCATGCCTGGCGGCGGCGAAGGCCTGGGCGGGATCTGCCGGCGGCCCCGGGGGCTGCTCATCCAGCGCAGGCGGCGCGGCGGCCACGGGGCCGGCGGACAGCGCCGCGATCTTCTGTTCGAGGGCCGAGAGACGCTCCTTGATTGCGGTGTTCTCGCTCCGCTCGGCGACGGCGTCCTGCCTGGACAGGTCCAGATCATGGCGCGTGACCTCCAGCTCGCCGGTCAGGCGCGCCAGGGTGCGCTCGAGATCGTTCACCCGGTCCGAAAGGCCGTTCAGCTGAGTTGCTGTGTCCGCCGGCTGGACGGTCACCGGCTGGCCGGTATCCCTGGCCTGGAAGACGATGGAGCGCAGCTCGCGCACCACCTTTTCCATCCGATCGAGCCGTTTGGCCGAATGATCGTCGAGCGGATCATTATCTAGCGGCGTCTGGGCAAGCGCCTGCGCCGCCCCGATGCAGAGCAGGCCGGCCGCCAGCGCCGCAAGGAGGGGGCGACCTGACGCCATCAGCGGGCGCCGCCGGTGATCACCGTGTGGCCGTTGCGATTCTTGGCCAGGGCCGCATCGTCGTCGCCTGGATCGATCGGACGTTCCTTGCCGTAGGAGATGGTTTCGATCCGAGCCCCTTCAATGCCACGGCCGACGAGGTACTGGCGGATGGAGTCGGCGCGGCGCGCGCCAAGGGCGAAGTTGTACTCCCGCGTCCCCCGCTCGTCGCAGTTGCCTTCGATACGCACGCGGACCTGGGGATAGCGCCGCAGCCATCCGGCCTGCGCGTCGAGAACCTGGCGGGCGTCGTCGCGCAGGCCATAGCTGTCGAAGTCGAAATAGACCAGATCCCCGGCGTTGATCACGAAGTCCCGGGCGGAGCCAGGGCCGGTGGCGGCAGGCTCTTCGCCCTGCGATACCTCATCCGATGACGGCGGCGGCCCATAGCCGCCTTCGTGGTGCGGGCCGTAACCGGTTGGCGCCGGACCCGCGAGCTTTGGGTGAGAGGCGCAGCCGGCGAAAGCGGCCGCGGCCAGCACGACCACCACCAATTTAACCGTGTTTCGCATCGAGACGTTCATCGTCTGCTCCTTAAACAACCACGCACAGGGAAGCGCGAGAATTTGACCGTGGCAAGGCGTGTGCGCCCTGGCGGCCTGAACCTCAATGCAGCAGAGGCGACCATGCCGGGTCGGAGGCGGGCAAGGGATAGGGCGCCGGACGAATGACCTGGCCCGATACGTCGACCGTCCAGAGCCGGGAATCCCCACCGCGGGTCTCGCGGGAGAACATGATCACCCGGCTGTTGGGGGCCCACGTCGGCCCCTCGTCGAGATAGCTGGTGGTCAGCAAGCGCTCCCCAGAACCGTCCGGCCGCATGACCCCTATGTGAAATTCGTCCCCTTCCTGCTTGGTGAAGGCGATGAGCTTGCCGTCGGGACTCCACACCGGTGTCGTATAGCGGCCGGAGCCGAACGAAACGCGGTGAACGCCGGAGCCGTCGGCCCCCATGACATAGAGCTGCGGAGATCCCCCCCGATCGGAATTGAACACCAGCTGGCCCCCGTCGGGCGCGAACGAGGGCGAGGTGTCGATGGCCGGATCGCTGGTAACGCGGGCCGTGGCGTGGCTGACCAGATCCATCACGTAGATGTCGGTGTTGCCGCCCTTCTCGGCCGAGAAGGCGACCTTGTGGCCATCGGGCGAAAACCTGGGCGCGAAGACCATGCCCGGAAAGTGGCCGAGGATCTCCTGGCGGCCGGTCTCGATGTTGAACAGATAGATGCTGGCCCCCGTCGGCCGCAGCGCCATGAAGGTGATTTCCTGCCGGGTCGGCGAGAACCTGGGCGTGAACACCATGTAAGAGCCATCGGTGAGATAGCTTGGATTGGCCCCGTCCTGATCCATGGTCGCCAGGCGGCGGATGCGTTTGAGCTTGGGGCCGCTCTCGGCGACGAACACCACGCGGGTATCGAAGTAGCCCTTTTCGCCGGTCAGCTTCTCATAGACCGCGTCGGCGATCTTATGGGCGATCGGGCGCCAGTTTTCCGGCGCCGAGGTAAATTTCAAGCCGAGCGGCTGGTCGCCCGCATAGACATCCCACAGGCGGAAATCGACGCGCAGCCGGCCGTCGGCCTCATTGACCACCTGGCCGACCAGCAGCGCCGGCGCCCCGATCGACTTCCACAGATCGAAGTGCGGCTGCAGGTTCACGTCCAGGGTCGATTCGGGGAAGGTGTTGGGGTCAAGCGGCCGAAACAGGCCCGAGCGTTCGAGATCGGCGGCGACCACCTGGGAAATCTGCGCGCCGACCGGCGAGCCGCTGAAATTGGCGATGGCGATGGGCAGCGGCTGGCTCGCCCCCTGGTCGACGTTGATGACGATGCTGGCCCGCGCCGGGGCGGTCGCCATGCCCAGACCGGCAAAGGCGGCGATGAAGGCGCAGATCACGGCCCAGCTGTTCATGGAGCGAAACTCCTCACGACTCTGAACAGGCTTTCTTGGCGTTGAAGGTGACCTCGAAATCCTGGCCGCGATAGGGCGCGGCGTAGGGTTCGGCCTCGTGCACGGCGTCGATGGCCCGCCTGGCCGCGGCCATGACCACCGGATTGCCCGAGGATTCTTCCCCGCCGCCCGTGACCCGGCCCTCGACGCGGCCGTCCACATCGACCCTGAACCGCACCGACACGGTCACCGCGCCGCCGCCCTCTACGGCGCAGTTGGGATTCCACAGCCGCTCGAGCAGGCCCTGCAATCCCTGCAGATCGCTCTGCGAGACGCCGGGGCCGGCTGTGGCCCGCGACGGCGGCGCGGTCGCCACCCGTGTCGGGCCGCGCGACGCAAGCGCTCTGTGCGCGACCGCGTGCGAATCGACGGCGATCCTGGCCTCGAGCGCGTCGAGACTGAAGCTGTGCGCGGCGGGCGTGGGGCTGGCGACGGGCATTGACCTGGCCGGCGTCGGCCTGGCGAGCGCGGGGCTTGGCGCGGCGCGCGGGGCGGGGGCCGGCTTGGACGGCGGCGGAGGCTCGGGGGGGCTGGCGTCAGGGACTGGATTGTCAACAGCGGCCGCCTGCGCAGTCGGGGCCGTCTGCGCGGCTTGCGCCTCCGCCTGCGGCGGCCCGGCGACGAGGGTGATCGGCACCGCGTCCCCAAGCGGCGCCGGCGGCGGGGTCCGGACAGCCATGGCGATCAGGGCGAAGGCCCCCAGGTGCAGGGCCGCCGCCGCCATCAGAGCCGGCGACAGATTATCCCGTCGGCGCACGGCGAACGCGGTCATGGCGCGCCCTCCCTGTTCGGCCTCTCCTGGCGGGCGCCTGAAGACGGTCCGCCGCTGTCGGTGATCAGGTTGATGCTCGAAAAGCCCGAGGCCGACAGGCTGGCCATCACCTGGGCGACGATGGCGTAGGTCGTGCGGCCGTCGGCGCGCACATAGATGGGCCGCGTGGAGGCGGCCCCGGCCATCTGCCGCAAGGCCGGCGACAGGGCGGCGAAGGGCGTGCGGGTTTCATTCAGATAGATCGTTCCGTCGGCGCGCACCGAGACGGTCAGCGGCTGGGCCTGGTCCTGCACCGCGCTGGCCTCGGTCTTTGGCAGCTGCAGCGGCACGCCGACCGCCAGCAGCGGCGCGGCGATCATGAAGATGATCAGCAGCACCAGCATTACATCGACCAGCGGCGTGACGTTGATTTCCGAAAGCGCCGCGCGCCGGCCGCGCCGGCTGCGCCCCCGGCGCCGCCCGGCCGCGAATGCGTCATGCACAGAAAGCGCCATGCCGTTTCAGGCCCGTTCCGCGAGGCGGCGCTGGATGGCCGTCACCAGATCGTCGGCGAAGCCTTCGAGGCGGCCGGCGAACTTGCCGGCGTCGATGGAGAACTTGTTATAGGCGATGTAGGCCGGAATCGCCGCCGCCAGGCCGATGGCGGTGGCGAACAGGGCCTGGGCGATCGACGGGGCGACGACCGAGAGATTGGTGTTCTTCTCGATGGCGATGGCCTGGAAGGCATGCATGATCCCCCAGACCGTGCCGAAGAGGCCGATGAACGGCGAGGCGGTGGCGACGATGGCCAGGACCCCAAGGCCCTCCTCGACCCGCTGGCTTTCGCGGGCGACGGCCGAATCGAGCACCCGGTCGATGCGCTGGACCAGGAAGGCGGCCTGGGACTCGCCATGGTCTCCGGCCAGCAGGCCCTTGGCCGGCGCCTCCCGCCACTCGCGCAAGGCGGCCTGCAGCATCCGCGGCAGGGCGTGGCGGGGTTGCGCCCCGGCCTCGGCGGCGATCTCCTCGAGGGGCCGGCCGGAGCTGACTTCGGCTTCGAAACGGTCGGCCTGTCGGTTCAGGCCGCCGATCCGGAACAGCTTGTCGATGATCACTGCCCACGACCACACCGAAGCGAAGGCCAGGCCGATCAGCACCGCCTTCACCACCCAGTCGGCGCGCAGGAAGAGATGGATCGCGGAAAAGCTTTCCGGCGTGATCGTGGTGGACGGATCCATTCAGAGCCTTCGATAAGGGCCAACGCGCCATCGCGCGGCCGGATGGTGAAACTATGGCGCGCCGGTCGCCAGCAAGCGCGGCGCCAGCCGCGCCACCAGGTCCGCGGGCGGGCGCCTGGGACGGCCGTCAGGGGTGATGCAGGCCGCTTCGACCGCCGCCTTGGCGATCGTCTCGCCGCCCCGGCGGATCGTCTGGCTGATATGCAGGCGCGGGCCAGCGATACGGTCATAGGCGGTGGTCACCACCAGGGCATCGTCGATGCGGGCGGCCTTGCGGAAATCGATCTCCATGCGGGTGATCACGAAGGCGCAGGGGTCGGGGCGATCCAACAGGGCGCTGTGGTCGACGCCGGCCAGGCGCAGATAGTCCGAACGGCCGCGCTCGAAATAGCGCAGGTGGTTGGCGTGGTAGACGACGCCGGTGAAGTCGGTGTCCTCGTAATAGACGCGGACGTCGAGGTGGTGCTCGCGCCCCTCGAAGCGGCCCGCAGAAGGCCCGCCTGCGTCGCCCATCACGCGTCCTCGTCGAACAAAGTCGCCTGACGCGTCGGCCCGGCGGGCGCGGTCAGGCCCAGATGCAGATAGGCCTTGCCGCACGCCAGGCGCCCGCGCGGGGTTCTCTGGATGTAGCCCTGTTGCAGGAGGAACGGCTCGATCACATCCTCGACCGCGTCGCGCGCCTCGGCGATGGCGTAGGCCAGGGTCTCGACCCCCGCCGGGCCACCGCCGTAGTGTTCGATCAGGGCGGTCAGATAGCGCCGATCGAGCGAGTCGAGGCCCGCCGCGTCGACCTCGAGCCGGGCCAAGCCCCGCGCCGCGCAGGCGCGGTCGATCAGCGTCGCCCCATCGGCGGCGGCGAAGTCCCGCACCCGGCGCAGCAGCCGACCGGCCACGCGCGGCGTGCCGCGGGCGCGCGCGGCGATCTCGGCGGCGCCGTCGGCGGAAAGGTTGACGCCCATCTTCCCGGCGCCCTGGCTGAGCACCTTCTGCAGTTCTTCCGGCGTATAGAAATTCAGCCGCAACGGAATGCCGAAACGGTCGCGCAGCGGCGTGGCCAGCAGGCCGGCGCGGGTCGTCGCCGCCACCAGGGTGAAAGGCGAAAGGTCGATGCGGATCGACCGCGCCGACGGGCCGTCGCCGATGATCAGGTCGAGGGCGTGATCCTCCATGGCCGGATAGAGGATTTCCTCGACGTTGGCGGCCAGCCGGTGAATCTCGTCGATGAAGAGGACGTCGCGCGGCTCGAGATTGGTCAGGATCGCCGCCAGGTCTCCGGCCTTGGCCAGCACCGGACCGGAGGTGCTGCGGAAGTTGACCCCCAGCTCGCGGGCGATGATCTGCGCCAGGGTGGTCTTGCCAAGACCGGGGGGGCCAAACAGCAGCACGTGGTCCAGCGCCTCGCCGCGGTTTTTGGCGGCGTCGATGAACACGCGCAGATTGGCTTTCGACTGCTCCTGGCCGACGAACTCGGCCAGGGTCTGGGGGCGCAGCGCCCGGTCGGCGCCTTCCAGGGGGGCCGCGTCGCCCGAAACCAGCCGGCTCACCGGCCAAGCTCCTGCAGCGCGGCCTTGATCAGCACCTTTTCATCGGCGTCGTCGCCCAGGCGCAGCGCCGCCTGTTCGACCACCCGGCGCGCGGATATCTCGGCGACGCCCAGGCCCATCAACGCGGCCACCGCCTCGCCGGCCGCCGTGGGCGGCGCGGGACCGGAGGCGGCGGCATGGAAGGCGGCGACGGCGCCGTCGGAGATCGGCTTGTCCTTCAGTTCGGTGACGATGCGCTGGGCCAGCTTGGGCCCGACGCCATTGGCTCTGGCGACCGCGGCCTTATCCTCGCGGGCCACGGCGGCGGCGAGCTCCGGCGGGGTGAACACGTCCAGCACCCCCAGAGCCGCCTTGGGGCCGACGCCCTGAATGGCCTGCAGGACGACAAAGGCGCGGCGTTCCTCGCGGGTGAGGAAGCCATAGAGCCGCATCCCGGCCGACTCGGTCCACTGGGTCTCGACGTGCAGCAGGGCTTCGTCGCCGGGGCCGGGCAGGCGCGACAGGGTGCGCGCGCCACAGCGGACGACATAGCCGACCCCGCCGACGTCGATCAGCGCGTCCTCCTCGGCGACCTCGGCGACCAGGCCGCGCAGTCGCCCGATCATGCGGCGGCCCCGAGGCGCCTCGCCGTGCGGGCGTGGGCGTGGGCGATGGCCACGGCCAGGGCGTCGGCGGCGTCGGCGGTCGGCGCGCCTGCGGTGGGCAACAGGCGGGCGATCATGAACGCCACCTGGTGCTTGTCGGCATTGCCGGTGCCGACGACCGCCTTCTTGACCACCTTGGCGGCATATTCGGCCACCAGCAGGCCGGCGCGGGCCGGGGCGATCATCGCCGCCGCCCTGGCGTGGCCGAGCTTCAGGGTCGAAGCGCCGTTGGCGGTCATGAACGTCTCCTCCACCGCCGCCTCGTGGGGGGCATGCAGGGCGATGACCTCGGTGATCGCTTCAAAAAGGACCAGCAGCCGCTCAGCCAGGGGCAGGGTATCGCGCGGCGCGATCACCCCGTGGGCCACATGGGTCAGCCGAGATCCCTCAACGGCGACCACGCCCCAGCCGGTGCGGCGCAGGCCCGGATCCAGTCCCAGGATGCGAATCGGGTTCATCATCTGTTCCGCCACCATCGCGCCGGGCAAGCATCAGGGGAAGGGACGTTGCGGTTAACGAAGGGTTAGGGCCGGGACGCGAAACATCCAAAGGCGACCATTTTGACTCATCCCGCGACCATCACCGCCACGCGGCGATCCAGAGTCGGCGGCAACCCTATGTTCTACAGCCCACCGAGGACCATTCGAGCGTCGTATTGCGGTCCCGCCTGCAGCTATGCCATCGTGAGATCTTGGAAGGGCTGTTTTAGGAAACGCTGTTATCCTGTAATCAACTGGCGATCAATGGTGTGAGCTATGACATCACGGCAATCGCTTGAAGCGGCGCTTGACGTTTGGGGATTCCCCGGCGGGGGCGACGCATGATTCTTAGAGAGCTCCACGAGCCTGGAGTTTCCGATGGCGAACCGCGCTTCGACGTCCCTGATCGATCACTTCGCCGCGCTTGAGGATCCGCGCCAGTCCTGGAAGGTTCTCTACCCGCTGGAGGAGATTTTGCTGGTGGTGTTATGCGCCACCATGGCGGGGGCCGAGGACTTCGTCGAGATCAGGCGTTGGGGAACGGTGAACCTGAAGTTTCTACGACGGTTTTTGCCCTTCGCCGACGGGATCGCCAGCCACGATACGCTCAACGACGTGATCAACGCCATCGACGGAGAGCTGTTCTCCCGGTGTTTCGGCGCCTGGGTCGAGAGCCTTCGCGAAGCCGAACCCGACATCATCGCCATCGACGGCAAGACCTCGCGTCGCACCCATGATCGCGCCAAGGCTCGCGGTCCGCTACATCTGGTCTCCGCCTGGGCCAGTCGCCAGCGCCTGGTGCTCGGCCAGCAGGCCTGCGAGACCAAGTCCAACGAGATCACCGCCATTCCCTTGTTGCTCGACCGCCTGGCGCTGACCGGGGCGCTGGTGACCATCGACGCCATGGGCTGCCAGACCAAGATCGCCCAGAAAATCCTCGACAAGGGGGCCGACTACCTGCTCGCCATCAAAGAGAACTGGCCCAGCCTGCATGGCGAGATCGAACGCTACTTCGATACCGTCGATCCAGCCCGGCTCGATCGCTTCGAGACAACCGATGGCGAGCATGGCCGGATCGAACAGCGACGACACTGCGTCGCCCATGAGATCGACTGGCTGATCACCGACCGGCGCTTCCCCGGCGAGCCCCGCTTCCCAGGCCTCAAGTCCATCGCCATGGTCGAAGCCGAGGTCGAACGCGACGGCAATATCAGCCGCGAGCGACGCTACTACCTCTCATCGACCCCTCTGGACGCCAAGCTCTTCGCCCGCGCCGTGCGATGCCATTGGCACATCGAAAATCGCCTCCACTGGGTGCTCGATGTGGTCTTCCATGAAGACCTCAGCCGGCTGCGATCCGGCGCCGGTCCCCAGAACATGGCCACCATTCGACACATGGCCCTCAACCTCCTGCGCTCGGCCAAGGACAAGCACAGCCTAAAAGTCCGAAGAAAATCCGCCGCTTGGGATACCGCCTACCTCGAAGCCATCCTCCGTCAGTCAGCATGATGGCCTCTCAAGCGATTCCCCTGGCTATGACATCGACAAGCAAATCGGTTCGTTGGTCGACAATAGTCCGCCTCGGTTTGGCGGCGACCTTCATATTCGGAGGAGTGCCAGCTAACTCGCAAGTCAACGGTGCCGTCTCGCCAGCTTTCCGAGAGACAGTTGGGAGTTGGACTATATCAGGACACTGGGACACGTTTGACAACAAGGAGGTGTGTGGTCTTTTGTCTGGCCCGCTACCGGGTGGAATGGGGGCTGCGCGGGTTGATGATTTTATAGCTTTTCTTTCATTTCCCGACCCAACAATCGCGCAATATAAACTTGACGAAGGAGCTGTGGTTTCCCCCTATCTGGATCTCACTATTAGCGATGCGCCCAAATACATCAAAGAAGTCGCGGAAACCGGGAACGCGATATTTGTTCCGATATCTAAGTTACTAAACTCCAAGGTTATTCACATCAGGGCGAGCGAGGGTGGCCCTGTGACAGATTTCGATCTTACTGGATTTGCAGACGCAATAAACATCGGGAGCCAGCAAAATTGTTCGGCGTACATCAATCCAATGAGTGCTCAACAATAGCTTCCGGCCGTGGAACTTTTCCCGTTGAGGGGCAGCTCGATCGGCTGCGAAAATGATGCCCCACAATCGTGGCCGCAGTGGTGTCGGGTCACCGAGGAAGCCTGTAACGGATTGTCAGGCTTGCCCCTTTCCCTTTCGCGGGTTTTGAAACCAGAATGTCGCCGGATTTCTGCTCGCCATACATGACGTTGCAGCAGATGGGCATCCTGTGGCTACCGGCGGCAGGGTAACCCCCCATTGATCGATGAAACGTGCCGGAATTAATTTCAACGTATGGAAGCCCTTGTTGTTCAGCCAAGCTAAGCTGCGACTTAAGCTCGGAACGAAAATCGTCGGTTGCAGCCATAGCTTCCTCCAAAGATGGCTCGGCAAGGATTCCTCGTGACGCATTTGTTTGTCAACCAGCCGGGCTGAAAGACCCTTGTGCACATTAGGGGTTTGTGCCTGCTAAATGGCTGGCGTCGAAAGTGTCACCGTCACCCCGCCAACCGCGCCATCTCCTCGTCGCTGATCTCGTCGTTGGCCCAGACGTTCTGGACGTCGTCTTCGTCGTCGAGGGCGTCGATGAGTTTGATCAGGGTGGCGGCGGCGGGGCCGGAGACGGGAGTCGAGGTCTTCGGTTTCCAGATCACGCCGGTGGACTTGGCGGGGCCAAGCGCGGTTTCGAGGGCCAGGGCGACTTCGTTGACATCCTCGAAGGCGGCGAAGATGGCGTGGCCGCCCTCGTCGCTCTCGACGTCCTGGGCGCCGGCGTCGATGGCCGCTTCCATGATCGCGTCGTCCGACCCGGCGGCGCGGGGATAGACGATCTGGCCCAGGCGATCGAACATGAAGGCGACCGAGCCGCTCTCGCCCATGTTGCCGCCGTTCTTGCCGAAGATGGTGCGCACATTGGCGGCGGCGCGGTTGCGGTTGTCGGTCAGCACTTCGACGATCAGGCCGATGCCGCCGGGGCCAAAGCCTTCGTAGCGGATCTCTTCATAGGTGTCGGGGTCGCCGCCAAGCGCCTTTTTGATCGCCCGGTCGATGTTGTCCTTGGGCATGGACTCGGCCTTGGCGTTGGCGATCGCCAGGCGCAGGCGCGGGTTGGCGGCGGGGTCGGGCAGGCCCTGCTTGGCGGCGATGGTGATGTCGCGGGAGAACTTGGAAAACAGCTTCGAGCGGACCTTGTCCTGGCGATCCTTGCGAAACTGGATGTTCTTGAACTTGGAATGGCCGGCCATGGCCGCGCTTCTACCGTTCCGCGCCCCCGGACGCCAGATCGGGGCTTACGCGATCGGGGTTCGTCATGACTGCCGAGCGGGCTGCGTCGGCGACCCGGTCTTTGAACACAAAGCACACAAAGGACCACGAAGAACACGAAGTTCAAGAATCCGCGCTTCGCGCGAAGCGCAACCTGCCTTTTCTTCTTTGTGTGCTTCGTGCTCCTTTGTGTGCTTGGTGTTAATTCCTTTGACCGCGCCGCGGCCCCTCACGCGTTGACGAATTCGGCCACATTGGGAACCGTTTCGGACAGGCGGCCGCCGATGCGGATGGGGTCGATGCGGCGGGCGAGGCCGGTGGCGTCGTCGGTTTCCAGGTAGACGCCGCAGACCGTGGCCGGACCTTCGGCGGGGCGATAACGACCGCCGGAGATGCGGGTGGTGAAGCGGCGCAGCGGCTCTTCCTTCTGGTTGCCGATGACGCTGTCGTAGTCGGCGCAGGCGCCGGCGTCGGTCTGGTAGGCGGTGCCGCCGCTGAGGATCTGGCAGTCGGCGGTGGGCACATGGGTGTGGGTGCCGACAACGAGGCTGGCGCGGCCGTCGCAGAAATGCCCCATGGCCATCTTTTCGCTCGTGGCCTCGGCGTGCATGTCGACGACGATGGCGTCGGCGGCCTCGCCGAGCAGGCAGGCGCCGAGCTCGCGATCGATGGCAGCGAACGGATCGTCGAGGGCGTCCATGTTGACCCGGCCCAGGAGATTGACCACCAGCACGCGGCGGCCGCGCTCGGTTTCGAACAGCTGCGCGCCCCGGCCGGGGGCGTTGGAGAGCGGCGGATAGTTGAGGGGCCGGATCAGGCGCGTTTCGCGGACGATGTAGGTCAGCGCCTCGCGCTGGTCCCAGGAATGATTGCCGAGCGTCAGGCAGTCGGCGCCGGCATCGAAGAGCTCGCGCGCGGTGGCCCCGGTGATGCCAAACCCGGCGGCGGCGTTCTCGGCGTTGACGATGACGAATTCCAGCCCGAGGCGCCGGCGAAGGCCCGGAAGGTGTTCGGCCAGACCCTCGCGGCCGGAGCGGCCGACGATGTCGCCGAAGAAGGCTATGCGCATGGCCTAGGAGATCCTCATTCGACCTCGATATAGCCTCTTTCGGTGAGGATGGCGTCCAGCCTCTGGTCGTGGGGCTGCAGCGGCAGGTCGGCGTATTCCTGGCCGGCGTAGGCAAGCCCAAGGGCGAACACCGGACCGGCGGCGCGCAGCGACTCGAGAGTTCGGTCGTAGCATCCGGCCCCCTGCCCCAGCCGCCCGCCCCGTCGGTCGAAGGCGAGCACCGGAACGATGACCAGCTGCGGCGTCCTTTCAACCGCCGATGACGGCGGGGCCAGAATCCCCAACGCATCCGGGACGAAGCCGCTCGGGTCGCCTGCCACGAGAAAAACCAGCGGCTGATCGCGCGCCACCGCCGCCGGGAGAACGATCGGGGCGCCGGCCCGTCTGAGGCGCCGCATAAGCGGCGCGGGATCGAGCTCGGCGCCGACGGCGCGATAGCCGGCGACGACACCGAATCGCGTCAGCAGTTCAGCGGGGAACGCTTCCGCGGCGCGTTCGGCGGCTGCCTCGTCAGCGCGGGCCAGCTCGCGACGCGTGGCGCGCATGGCCACGCGCAGGGCGGTCTTGTCGGCAGGAATTTCGCAGGCCAAGGCGCGCCCGTCTGGAAAAAGGTGGCGGCGCCGCGAAGCCGTGAAGGCGTTTCAATCCCCTCGGACCTGGATGACCAGGTGGGCGCCGTGTGTCCAAGACCACGATCCTGGACAGGGACAGCTCCCTAGGAGGGTGATTAAGGTCCCCGGGATGTGATGCCTTCGACGCGAGACGCAGCAGACCCGCCGTCTTGCAAGGTAGGTCCGCGCAGGCCGCGGCTCAAGGCTTTCTCCCAGGGGACAGGGCTGCGAACTTGGGTTAACGCGGTTTACGGCTGGTCGTCCGGCTGAATCTATGAAGGCTCGCTGATTCGGAGAGCCTCCATGGATTTTTCGCCGCCCGAGCTTGGAGAGCGTTCGCGCCTTCGGGTGCTGCTGGAGC
>DATCCB010000060.1:0-26406 GCA_036511515.1 Caulobacteraceae bacterium
CTAAGCCCGCTCGGCGGCCAGCCTGTGGATTTGTGGACGGCAAAGAAAACCGCCGACCACAATCCCACAGGCACAGCTACAACCAAGAAGCGGACATTTGATGTGCTACGAAAGGCGGACATCTTCATTTGCTATCGACACAGCCGGACGACCGCCCAGGACATCGGGTGAAACGGCTAACCGCGACGCCGCCGAGACCGGCTTTTCAATACCAAGACCGCAAGCACGCGAAGAGGCAAAGAGTACTCGGCGCTACACGCGAAGCGCGAAAGTCGCTTTCTTCTTCGTGCCCTTCGCGAGTTTGGTGAGTTTATTGCCACCCATTGAGTGACGGACATGCTTCGGTAATCGTCGAAGTGTGCATGATGGACCCGTCATCGCCTCCGTGGCTGCCCTACTCGGCGATCCGACCAGGGCCAACATGATGGTCGCGCTGATGGATGGGCGCGCGCTCACCGTGAGCGAGCTGGCGCAAGCCGCTGGCGTCGCCCTGCCGACGGCCAGCGGCCATCTCTCAAAGCTCGGCGCGGCCGGCTTGCTGTCGGCGCAAAAACAGGGCCGCCACCGCTATTTTCGCCTATCCAGCCCCGATGTCGCCGAAGCGCTAGAAGCCCTGATGGGGGTGGCCAAACGAACCGGCGCGGTACGCGTGCGCACCGGTCCCAGGGACGGCGCCCTGCGCACCGCGCGGATCTGCTACGATCATCTGGCCGGCGAGAGGGGCGTGGCCCTGATGAGCGGTCTGACCGGCGCCGGTTGGATTGGGGATGCCGACGGGCCGGCGATCACCGCTGCGGGTCGGTTGGCTCTGGGCGCCATAGGCATCGACATGGACGCCCTCGAGCGCGGTCGCCGGCCCCTTTGCCGTCCTTGCCTCGACTGGAGTGAGCGGCGCAGCCATCTTGGCGGCGCCTTGGGTGCGGCGATCCTCGCGCTGACTATCGACAAGGGCTGGACGCGCCGGAAGGCCGGCCGCGTCCTGGCCTTCACCGCACTGGGCTCGCGGGCCTTCGCTTCAACCTTTAATTTGGTCGCCGAATGACCAGGAGACAAACCATGCAATATCGCCAGCTCGGCAAGACGGGGCCTTTCGTGTCGGTCCTTGGCCTTGGGTGCATGGGCATGTCTGGGATGTACGGGCCCTCCGATCGGGCCGAGAGCATCGCCACCATCCACGCGGCGCTGGACGCCGGCGTTACGCTTCTCGACACCGGCGACTTCTACGGCATGGGCCACAATGAGTTGTTGATCGCAGAGGCGCTGAAGGGGGCCCGGCGCGACGACGTGGTGCTCAGCGTCAAGTTCGGGGCCATGCGCGACCCGGCCGGCGCCTTCCGGCTTCGACGGGAGGCCCGCGGCGGTGAAGAGCTTCCTTGCCTATTCGCTGCGGCGGCTGGGCGTCGATCACATCGACATCTATCGACCGGCAAGGCTCGATTCCGCCGTGCCCATCGAAGACACCGTCGGCGCCGTCGCCGACATGATCAAGGCCGGATATGTCCGCCACATCGGTCTTTCGGAGGTCGGCGCGGAGACCTTGCGGCGCGCCGCCGCCGTTCACCCGATCTGCGACCTGCAGATCGAATATTCGCTTATTTCCCGCGGCATCGAGGACGCCATTCTCCCAGCCTGCCGCGCGCTCGGCATCGGCGTGACGGCCTACGGCGTGCTCTCCCGCGGCCTGATCAGCGGCCATTGGCGCAAGAACGCCGCCACACCCGGCGACATGAGAGCGTTCATTCCGCGTTTCGGCGATGCGAACGTCGATGCCAACCTGACCTTGGTCGAGGCTCTGCGGAGGGTCGCGATCGTGCGCGGTGTCAGCGTCACCCAGGCGGCCATCGCCTGGGTCGCCGCCCAAGGCGATGACATTGTTCCCATCATCGGCGCGCGCCGACGCGACCAACTCGCCGAGTCCCTTGGGGCTTTGTCCCACACACTGGCGGCCGACGATTTGGCGGCGATCGAAGCGGCTGCTCCGAAGGGCGCGGCGGCCGGCGAGCGTTATCCCGTCGCGATGATGTCGACGCTCGACAGCGAAAAAGGATGAATGTGCGGCTCTTCTGCCGCTGTTAGAGCGCCTTCCAACCAGACTGGTTCGGCCGTGCGCCCCCTCCGTCACGGCGCAAGCAAGAGCGCCGCGCCACCTCCCCCGCTTCGCGGGGCAGGAGTTTAGAAAAATTCCTCCCCCGCAAGCGCAGCGCGGCGGGGGAGGGGGACCGCGACGGCGCAGCCGGCGTGGTGGAGGGGGCGGGAGGCGGCGATCGACCTGATCGGAATTCGTTCTATCCCGCGCGTTCGACGCCCGCCACGATGCCTTCCGCCTTGCGGAACAGTTCAGCGTCGATGACCAGCCCGGATGCGGCTGCGTTCTCCTCCAGTTGCTCGGGGCGGCTGGCGCCGACGATGGCCGAGGCGACATTTGGCTCTCGCAGCACCCAGGCGAGCGAAAACTGCGACAGGGTGCAGCCCGCTTCCCGCGCCAGCGGTTTCAGCTTCTGCACCGCCTCGGGAATTTGCGGGCTCAGCCAGTTCTGCATCATCTGGCCCATGGAATCGCTGGCCGCCCGCGAGTCCGACGGCGCCTTGGCCGCGGGCGGATATTTGCCCGAAAGCACGCCCTGGGCGAGTGGCGACCAGACGATCTGTGAAATCCCATTGGCCGCGCACAGCGCAATCACCTTCTCTTCGGGTTTTCGCCAGAGCAGCGAGTATTGCGGCTGGCTGGAAACGAAACGCGCGCGACGCCGGCCAGGGCGAAGGCCGCCTCGATCTGAGCGGGCGACCATTCGGAAAAGCCGATGTACCGCGCCTTGCCCTGTCGAACCACCTCGCTTAGCGCCTCCATGGTCTCGGCCAGCAGCGTCTGCGAATCATAACGATGGCACTGATAGAGATCGACATGGTCGACCTTCAAACGGGCCAGGGACGCGTCCATCTGTTTGAAGATCTGCGCGCGCGAAAGCCCCCGATCACTTTCGCTCATCGGAAAGAACGCCTTGGTGGCCAGGACGTAGGAGTCACGAGTGCGCCCCGCCAGAACCTCGCCGAGGAACGTCTCGGCTGCGCCGCGGCCGTAGACATTGGCCGTGTCGATGAAGTTGACGCCGAGCCCGAAGGCGCGGTCGACAACAGCGCTCGCCCGCTCACGCTCGACGCCGACGCCGAAAGTCAGCCACGATCCAAGTGAGATCTCAGAAACGCTAAGGTCGCTGGCGCCGAGTTTGCGGTACTTCATGCTGGCAGGCATCCGTTCGGGAGAGGTGATCTTTGGGCAGATAGCACGGACCCGCCGGCACGCCCCACCAAACTGGCGTGCGTCCCAGTCCGGCGACGTCCTGTTGACGCTGAAGGCAATCGGAGCGCGGATTGAGCGATGGGCGCGATGGTCTGGAACCCGGGCGACGAGATTGTCGTGCGCCACGTCTGGCGCGAAACGGTCTGGTTTGCCCATCCGGCGATTGTCGTCGAGGACACGCCGGCGCGGTTGGCGGTCTTCGAACCCGTGGGCGCTGTCCGGCAATGGAGCCACTTTGACTTTGAACGCGGACTGATCGCGCCGCCTTGTGAGCAGCGTCGCCATTCGACCGATGCCCTGATCCTCATTGAAGCTGGCGCCGCTCACGCCGTTTCGCTGTTCTGGCGCGAAGGGGGCGGACCCTTCCTGTGCTGGTACGTCGACATGCAGGCGCCCTTTCGGCGCGCCGGAGGCGGGGTGGTCACCTGGGACCAGGCGCTGGACGTCGTCGTCGCGCCCGATCTCCGGTGGACATGGAAGGACGAAGACCATGTGGCGCGCATGCCAAGCCTGGGCTGGATCACGCCGGACGAGGCGGCCGCGGTGCGGCGGGAGGGCCGGCGCGTGATCGAAAGGATCGAACGGCGCGAATTTCCGTTCAGCGAGCCCTGGCCCACCTGGCGGCCAGATCCGAGTTGGCCGATCCCTGTCTTGCCGAACGATTGGGCGACGCCTTGCTGATCCGCTCGCCGGAAGGCGGCCTTCGCTACACCATCCCGCTGGCCGGAGCGACATCGGCGCTGCCGGGAAAGACACTGCTGTCCAGGGCCGCGCGTTCGACGCCGAGGTGATCGGCTAGCAGGCCCTTGAACAGGCCGCGCATGTCCATGGTCGGCGCCGTGTCGCGGTTCTCGAACAGGCGGTTCTGGGCCAGCGTCGGCCAGTCGCCGACGATGCCGCCCTTCTTCAGCGCCCCTCCGAGCAAGAGCGCCGTCGAGGCCGTGCCGTGATCGGTGCCGGCGGTGCCGTTGACGTGGGCGGTTCGACCAAATTCGGTGGCCATCACCACTGCGGTATCGCTCCACGCCGGGCCAAGGCCGCTGGATAGGCCGTCGAGGAAGGCGTCGACGTAGGCGAGCCGCGTGGCCAGCTGGCCCTGGGATGAGCCCTGATTGGCGTGGGTGTCGAAGCCGTCGATGGACACCGCCGCCACCTGCTTGCCGTCGGGCTGGGTCATGAATCCCGCCAGGGTGGCGCCCAGTTTGCGCGCCTGAGGCAGGCCCTGCTTCAGATAGGGCCGAAGCGTTGCGCCGCCCGCGTTCGCCTGGCCGTCCATGGGCGCGTCGCCGGCGCCCGTGCCACCGTCCACCGTCGGCAGCCCCGCGGCGTCGGCTGTAGCCACCTTGGCCATGGCCTCGGTCGAAAGGCCGCTGGCTAGCGCGGGTCCCAGCAGCGGATCGTTGGCGTAGAGATCGGCGAGGATGCCGGGCAGGCGGTGGTCGCGCTCTGCGCCGCCGCCGGGCGACCACGATGCCGCCTCGACCCTGCCGCGCAGGATCAGAGGCGCGGTCGGACCCACCGAGATCGCCCGCACTTTGCCCGCCGGCCCCATGGCTTCGAGGGCGCGGTTCAACCAGCCCGAGCTGGTTCCGTAAACGACGGTCCCTCCGCTTTCGAGCACGTCCTGGGCTTCGAAGTGCGAGCGGGCGCGGTCGGGAGTGGCGACCGCCGGCGCAATCCGCGCCTCGCCCTTCTGGGCCAGGGCATACGTCGCGGGCATAGCCGGATGCAGGCCGAAAGTTCCGTCCAGCTTCAGGGCTCCGCCGGCTTGGCCAAAACCCGGGATGGCGATTGCGCCCCGGAGGGCGGCATAGTTTACATCGCCAACCGGCGGCGACAGCGAGAGCCCGTCCAGACCGCCGCGGCAGACGATGACCACCAGCTTCTTCTTCGCCAAGGCGCCATCGACGGCGGCGTAGGCGCGCGAGCCCAGGAACTCGATGGTCACGCCAAGACCGAGCGCACCCAACAGGGCATGCCGGCGGGTGAAGACCGGGGAGTGTAGGGTGCGGGTCATCGTCGTTGAAACTCCGGGCTCATCAACAGGATGGAAAGACCTTCGGGCCGCGTTTCGGCTCTGGCGATGGTCATGGCGGCGACCGGGGTCAGGCGCGCACCGAGAGCGCTGCTGGCCAGGCCGCTCGGGTCGCGGCCGCCCGTCGCCTGGGCCGCGAAGGCCTCACTCCACACCATGCGCTTGATCACCGCGTCCGGCGCGCACCAGACCTGCGCCTCCTCGGGCCAGCCCTTGGGGGACGGGGCGCTGAACGGCTTCTGGCCCATGGCGTTCAGCAGCGGCGCCACGGTGGCGATCTCGCTGGGGACGTAATCGGCCGCGCGCCAGCTCGAGACCATGAACTCATAAGGGGTCTTGAATTTCCGAGCCGCCGGATCCCACGCCTCCGGTGAGGAGATCAGCGTCTTGGCGACCGCGCCTAGCTGCCCGTCGGTCTGCAGATAGCTGCGCTCGAGGCGCGCCACCAAGGCGGGGGGCGGGTCGTCGGCGACGAAGTGGCGGGCGAGCTTGGTGGCGAGATGGTTGGCGGTGTGCTGGCTGGCGGCGAGATCCTTCATCACCGCCAAAGCCTGGTCCCGGCCGCCCTCGGCATAGCGTCGGCCCATGATCGTGCGCGCGCCGGCCTCGTGAGCCAACGGACGAAACAGGAAGTGGCCGGCGCGATCGTCGGTCTCGGCCAGACCGCCGATGCTCCAGCCGGTCATCGCCCTGGCGAATTCGGTCACGTCAACCTGGCTGTAGCCGGCGCCGACGCCGACAGTGTGCAGCTCCATGATCTCGCGGGCGAGGTTCTCGTTGATCCCGGCCATCTTGCCACCCTTGGAGCGGAATCGCGCCGCCAAGGTGTCGGGGCCTACCGATTGAGCCTGATCGAGATAGAGCAGCATCGCCGGATGGCTCGATGAGGCGACGAGCAAATCCTCGAAGCGGCCGAACACATTGGGGCGGATCGCCTCCTGTTCGAAGGGCCCGATCAGGGGGGCGGTGACGAACTTGGTCGCCGAGACCGTGAAGTGATTGGCCCAGAACAGCGCCCAGCGCTCGCGAAAGGCGTCGCGCGTGCGCGCCGCCAGCTGCATGCGGGCCAGGTAATCGACCCCGGTATCGTCGCGCAGCATTCGCGCGGCCATCTTCACCGGGTCGGACTTGGGATCGCCGTCGGCCCGCGCCTGTTTGCGCTGCTGCTGGTACTGACGAAATTCGATGAACCGCTGCGCCGAGCCGGGCGGATTGGCCTGCGGCTGGTCGGCGCCCTCGCGGCGAACCTGGCTGGCCAGGTACCCCTGCGGATCGCTGCGCGCATCGCCGATCTCGCCAGGCCGCGCGCCCAGCCCGAACCGTGTCGCGGCGATGGCCGCATTCAAGTCCCTGTCAATGGCCAAGCGATGGCTCCCTGGGTGAGCGGAGGCGAAATATAGATCGTTTAACGCCGTCGACAGGCACTCTCCGTCGCTGATAGTGCGGCGGCGGTTCAGAAAGGTTGAAAGTTCTAGCCCGCGCCGAGGCATCGGCGTTGGAGATTGACAGGCCGCTCGAAGAGTCGTCATGGCCATTTGGGGCTATCCGCGGAGGGCGTGAGATGAAGAGCCAGATTCTGACCTTGGGCGTTGCATTGCTTTGCGGGTCAGCGGGGGCCGAGCCGTCCAGAGGCGGGAGCGATGTCGCATCACGCTTCGACGGCGCATGGACCGCTACGGTGACCTGCACCAATTGGGCGGGCGCCTTAGGCTATTCCTTCGCGATCCCGTCGCAGGTCACTGCGGGTGTTCTTCATGGTGAACGCATGCACGCCGGAGAACCCGGATGGCTGGTCCTGGACGGCCGCATCGAGCCTGACGGCCAGGCCAAGCTCTATGCCAAGGGGCTGGTTGGCGCCTCGGCCACCGCCGTTGGTCAACAGCCGAAGGGGACTGACTACGGCTATCACGTGACGGCCCACTTCAACGAAAGCCACGGCAGCGGCGCCCGCGTCGAGGGCCGTCCCTGCGATCTCGACTTTGCTCGACAATGAGCCGGGCGATTCGGAAAGTCTGAGCCAAGCGCTCAGTATTGCGGGGCCGAGGGCTCGCATGCTGGTCGCGGAATGGAATTGTTCCAAAGATCAGCGCTAGACGCCAGGCAGCTAGTGGTCAAATCTGACACTTGAGTCCGGTCGCGCCTGGCCCGAACGTCCGCTTCCTGCCCACGAGCGAGCGGTCGAGTCCGACCCAAAGCGGCCATTCGCGCAGGGTGATCCGCAAGCGTTGAGGGCCATGCCGGCGCCATCCCTGATCGAACCTGTGATCGAGCCCAGTTCCCCGGAGAACCGGGAGCAACTTAACATGGCCGTGCGGCGGCTTACCGCCCGAGCAACGCGAATCGCTGCGGAGCTTGCTAGTCGGTCCCTTGGTCTGCCTCTCTGCATTTCGAGAGAATATCGTCGACAACGCGGGCGATCGGCGCCGTGGCGTCAATGCTCACCGCATTCTTCGGAATGTCCTCTTTCGTTGCATGCAATCGCGCGATCAGTTCCCGTTCGCTCGGCTTTCCGCCAAACTCGTCTTCTGGTCTCCCGGCAAGTCGCCGGTTCAACGTGTCGAGATCGACGTTGAGAACGAAAACCTCGTCGAACAAATCAAAGAACTGGTGGAAATTTCTTGAGCCGCCGCAGAAGAAGGAGTTCGCGTAGCGTTGATCGGCGACCAGGGATTTGACTTTGTCTACATCCCAAATGTGGTGCTCGTGCCACCATGTGACGCTGTCCCTCATGCTCTCGTGGGCAAGCCCATCCAGCGGTTCACCAGTCTTGGGATCGCCTCGACAAGACAACTCCCGGTCACCGTGGATGACGTGGTAACCGCGCCGCTGCAGTTCTTCAGCCACCGTGGTTTTGCCGGTGCCGGAAACGCCTTCGATCAAATAGTTTCTGACGCCCATTCTTGCTCCGGTTGACCGGTCAATTATCGGCGGATGGGGCGTGACCGCGCGATTGCGTTAACTCGGTTGCTCGGGTTCTGCAACATAAGTGGGCGCCGTCCTACGTCAGTCCTACAACAGTCGAGATCATCTGGGCGAATAGGACCGTAGGTCTGCTTGTGGCGCAGAGCAGTCGTTTGACGGAGGCCTCGCCAACGGCAGGTTTCCACCCTTCCGAGACCTTGACAACGTCTGCTTGTCGGGAGGGCCCAGCGTGCGTCCGCGCAGGGTAAGGAAGGTCGGGGGCGGGTACCAAGCGTCAGATGCCATCCACCAGACTATGAACGGAACTGGATCGGCAATTGCGCAAACCGCAAATAGCTATTCTCCTGGACGAGAACACCAGTGGCGGAGGCGCCCGATATGAAGCCTCAAAAGGCTACTTCCGGTGCGTTCACGATGCGGGAGGCCTGCCTTTCGCGATACCATTCATCGAGGACGTTGCGGCGGTGGTTAGGGTCGAATTCGATGCACTCGTGTCCACTGGCGGGCGATTCGCTTATCCGCGGGAATGGTATGTGGGGGCCCCATCCGCTGCGCCCGCGTCGGAACGCTTTGACGTCGAGCGCGGCTTGGTCCGCGCCTTTCTCGACTCCGGCAAGCCGATACTTCGGCTCTGCGCCGGGATGCAGATGATCGCGTGTTTGAACGGCTGCAGGCTGACGTCCGACCTTAGGAGGACGATACCCGGAGCAATCGAGCACGATCGCCCAGGCTATTTTCACACGGTCCGGCTGCGAAGCGAAACCAGACTGCGGTCGATCGTCGATCAGCCCACGCTCAGCGTAAATAGCTATCATCGGGAAGCCATCGTGGAGTTGTCGCCCGATGTCGTCGCTTCCGCCCATGCTGAAGTCGGGGCGATTGAGGCTATTGAGCTGTCCTCCCACCCGTTCGCGCTGGGTCTCCAGTCGCATCAGGAATTGTTCGCGGGCATTGAACACGCCGGAAACCGCCTATTTCGCGGCCTCATAGAAGCTTGCTGAGGACGGGCTGTGAGGCGTCCACGCCTCATTTCAACCCCTCGTGTTCCAGCGCCAGGCGCACGGCGGCCCTGGCTTTGATGCGTTCGAAATAGGCGGGCAGGGGGTCGGGGACAGGGACGGCGTTTTTCTTGGACCACATCAGCATGACGAAGAGATAGGCGTCGGCGACGGTGAACGCGTCTCCCAGAACGAACTGGTCGTTCATACGCTGCGCCAGGAAGCCAAGCCGTTTGGTGATGGTCTGCGCTGCAGCGGCCTTGGCGTCGTCCGACGCCCCTGGCGTGAACATCGGCTTGAAGCTTTTGTGGATCTCGGTGGAAATATAGTCCAGCGCCTCCAGCAGCCGGTAGCGGCCCATATCGCCGCTCGGGGTCAGCGCCGGCGCCTGATCGGCGGCCCAACTGAGAATGGCGATGTTCTCGGTGAGCAACTGGCCGTCGTCGAACTCCAGGGCGGGAACGTAGCCGTTGGGGTTGATCTGGGCATAGTCTCGCCCGTCCTCGGTCGTTTTGGCCTTCAGGTCGACCTTGACCCGATCGAATTTCAGTCCCGCTTCGTGCAAAGCAATATGGTCCGCGAGACTGCACGCGCCGGGTGCGAAATAGAGGATCATCGGGTGGCCTTTCGGGCTGCTGCCTACGCAACGCGGGGGTATTGCGTTGGTTCAGCCTATCGCGAGGGCCCCATGCCCTTTTGCGCCAGTTCTTCCAGAGCCGCTGGTGTCTTGCGCAGGTGCCCGAGGTTCATGCCGCGCAGAACCTCTGGGGTTTTCGAAAACTGGACCCCGTCGTAGCCGACGATCTCGATCCGATTGCCCCAGGGGTCGTAGAAATCGAGGAAGTCGCCGGGCAGCGCCTCCACACCCGCCTCGGACATGGACTTGCGAACCGCCTCCTTGTCATCGACCACCAGGCCGAAATGCCGGCCGTCGTCGGCCGGTTGCTTTCGCCCTTTCTGCAGGGCCAGGAACTGGTCGCCCAGATCGATGAACGCCATGTCCTGGCTCTTTCCGCGCAACGTGAAATCGAACAGGCGCCCGTAGAAGGTCAGCGCCTCCTCGATATCCCCGACCTCGAGCGCGACATGATTGAAGCCGACGACGCGGGCCTTCTGGGCTTTCGCCATTTTCGACCTCTCCCTGTAGCGTCCTTGCAGATAGGCGCCGGGCGCTAACTTGTCACCCGGCCCGGCCGCCGCTACCCCTTGGCGCCTCGGCCAGCCAAGGGGGCGCTCGACCCATGCGACACATCCTTGAGGAGCTCGAAAAGCGCCGAGCTCAGGCAATCGCCGGCGGGGGCGCGCGGCGCGTGGCCGCCCAGCACGCCAAGGGCAAGCTCACCGCCCGCGAGCGCATCGACCTGCTTCTCGACGAGGGCTCGTTCGAGGAATTCGACATGTTCGTCGAGCATCGCAGCCACGACTTCGGCATGGAGGATAAGCGCGTGCCGGGCGACGGCGTGGTCACCGGCTGGGGCACGGTCAGCGGGCGGGCGATCTACGTCTTTTCAAAGGATTTCACTGTTTTCGGTGGCTCTCTTTCGAAAGCGCACGCGGAAAAGATCGTCAAGGTTCAGGAGATGGCCGCCCGCAACGGCGCGCCCATCGTCGGCCTCTTCGACGCCGGCGGCGCGCGCATCCAGGAAGGGGTGGACTCCCTGGCCGGCTATGCGGACATCTTCCTGCAGAACGTGCTGGCCTCGGGCGTCATCCCCCAGATCAGCGTGATCATGGGCCCCTGCGCGGGCGGGGACGTCTATTCCCCGGCGATGACCGACTTCATCTTTATGGTCAAGGACACCGCCTACATGTACGTGACCGGGCCCGACGTGGTCAAAACCGTGATCAACGAGGATGTCAGTCACGAGGATCTGGGCGGCTATCGGGTGCACGCGCTCAAGTCCGGTGTCGCCGACGGGGCTTTCGAGAATGATCTCGAGGCCCTGACCCAGGTCCGCCGGCTGATCGATTTCCTGCCGGTTTCAAACCGTGAAAAACCGCCGCTGCGCCAGACCTTCGACGATCCCAGCCGCGAGGAGCCTTCCCTCGACACCCTGGTGCCGGCCAACGCCAACCAGCCTTACGACATCAAGGAACTGATTCTGAAGGTTGCCGATGAGGCGGATTTTTTCGAGATCTCGCCCGATTGGGCGAAAAACATCATCACCGGCTTTGGCCGCATGGACGGCGCCCCCGTCGGCTTTGTCGCCAACCAGCCGCAGGTTCTGGCCGGGGTCCTGGACATCGACGCCTCGCGCAAGGCCGCGCGGTTCGTGCGCTTCTGCGACGCGTTTTCCATACCGCTCGTCACCTTCGTCGATGTTCCGGGCTTCATGCCGGGGACCAAGCAGGAGCAAGGCGGGCTGATAAAACACGGCGCCAAACTCCTGTTCGCCTACGCCGAAGCCACGGTGCCGAAGATCACCGTCATCACCCGCAAGGCTTACGGCGGCGCCTTCGACGTGATGAGTTCAAAGAACCTGCGCGGCGATCTCAACTATGCCTGGCCCACTGCGGAGATTGCGGTCATGGGGCCCAAGCAGGCGGTGGAGATCATCTTTCGGGGCGACATCGGCGACGCCGAAAAACTGTCGACCCGCGAAGCCGAGTACAAGGCCCATTTCGCCAACCCGTTCGTCGCCGCATCGCGCGGCTATATCGATGACGTGATCATGCCCAGCGAGACGCGCCGCCGCATCGTTCGCGCTCTCTACAGCCTGAAGGCCAAGACCCTTTCGAACCCCTGGAAAAAGCACGACAACATTCCACTTTAGGTGACGTGCGCCCCTTCCGTTACGGCGCTGATCGCGCCGCGCGGTGCAGGAATTTAGAAATTCCTCCCTTGCAAGCGCAGCGCCGCGGGGGAGGGGGTGAGGAACGGCCGCCGCGCCAGCGGCGGCATGGGATCGACAACGATTTGTCGATCCCCGAGACGAACGCCCGCCGCATGCGGCGGGCTGGCCCGCAAAGCGAGTGGTGGAGGGGCGCAAGGCCGCCCAACGCTAACTATTTGATCTCGTCGCCACGCCCCAGCAAGTCCGGCAACGCCTCGCCGTCCTTGACGAATTGCAGGGACACCGAATTGATGCAGTAGCGATCGCCGGTCGGGGGCGGACCGTCAGGGAACAGGTGGCCCTGGTGGCTGTCGCAACGCGCGCAGCGGGTCTCGATGCGGACCATGCCATAGCTGGCGTCGCGCACCTCTACGACATGCGCCGGATCGAAGGGGGCCCAGAAGCTGGGCCAGCCGGTTCCGCTCTCGAATTTGGTCTTGGCCCGGAAGAGCGGCAGACCGCATAGCCGGCAGCAATAGACGCCATCCAGCTTGTTGCCGAGCAGCCCGCCGCAGAATGCCGCCTCGGTCCCGTGATGGAGCAAGACGTTCCGCTCTTCGCCGGACAGGGCCGCCTCGAGCCGTTGGCGTTCCGCCGCGTCTGGTGCTGTGAGATCGAAGCCCGAGGGCGAGGTGTGGCTCAGGTGAGCGGTCTCGGTCATTAGAAGGCGTCCTTGGTCGAACGAAGCGGGAATTGTTGTCACGGCGCCCGCGCGCGTCTAACCCGGCAACATAGTGCGCGAGGCGGCGAGCGAAAGCTTAGATGTTTTCCAAAATTCTGATCGCCAACCGCGGCGAGGTCGCGGTGCGGATCGCTCGCACGGCCCAGCGGATGGGAATCGCCGTGGTCTGCGTCTATTCGGAGGCTGACGCGGGCTCACTGGCGGTAGAACTGGCCGATGAGGCGGTGTTCATCGGCCCCTCGCCAGCCGCCCAGTCGTACCTCGTCGCCGAGAAGATCATCGCCGCGGCCAGGGATGCCGGGGCGCAGGCGATCCACCCCGGCTTTGGCTTTTTGTCGGAGCGCGCCGATTTTGCGCGCGCCTGCATCGGCGCCGGCATCGTCTTCATCGGACCTAATCCGCATGCCATCGAAGCCATGGGCGACAAGATCGCCTCCAAGACCCTGGCCAAGGCGGCCGGCGTGTCGGTTGTGCCCGGGCATATCGGTCAGATCGACGGCCCCGCTCACGCCATCGAGATCGCCGGGTCGATCGGCTATCCGGTTATGCTCAAGGCCTCGGCCGGGGGAGGGGGCAAGGGTATCCGCGTCGCCTGGAACGACCGCGATGTCGAAGAAGGCTTTTCCGCCGTCCAGGCCGAGGCCATGGGCGCCTTTGGCGACGATCGGATTTTCATCGAAAAATACATCCAGGGCCCCCGTCACATCGAAATTCAGGTTTTGGGCGACCGTCATGGCGCCTTGGTTCATCTGTTCGAGCGCGAATGCTCGATCCAGCGGCGAAATCAGAAAGTTATCGAGGAGGCCCCGTCACCGCTCCTGGACCCGGGCACGCGGGAGGCGATGGGCGCCCAGGCCGTGGCTCTGGCGCGGGCCGTGAACTACGATTCCGCCGGAACCGTCGAATTTGTCGTCGGACAGGATAAGGCGTTTTATTTCCTGGAGATGAACACGCGTCTTCAGGTCGAGCATCCGGTAACGGAACTGATCACCGGCGTCGACCTGGTCGAACAGATGATCCGCGTCGCCGCCGGTGAGCCCCTGGCCTTCCGGCAGTCGGACCTGGCCATCGACGGCTGGGCGATCGAGAGTCGCATCTATGCCGAGGACCCGTCACGCGGATTCCTGCCGTCCATCGGCCGGCTGTCCCGCTACCGGCCGCCCGCCGAACGGGCCAGCGGCGAGGGGCGGGTGCGCAACGACACCGGCGTGCGTGAGGGCGACGAGATCTCGCTGTTCTACGATCCGATGATCGCCAAGCTGTGCGCCTGGGCGCCCAACCGCGCCGGGGCCATCGAAACCATGGCCATGGCCCTGGAGGAATTCCATATCGAAGGGGTAAGCAACAATGCGCGGTTCCTGTCGGCGGTAATGGACCAGCCGCGGTTCGGCGCGGGGGAACTGTCCACCGATTACATCGCCGAAGAGTTCCCGGAGGGATTTCACGGCCTTGCGCCCACTGACTGGCAGTGGGACCTGATCACGGCCGTCGCGCTGGCCATGCACCGACGGCTGGCCAGCCGTGCGCGCAGCATCGGTGGGTCGGCCCCCGTCGATCGCCGGGACTGGGTGGTGATATCAGGCGACAAGCGGCGCAATGCCCGTCTCGGCGACGACGTCGACGGGCTGACCATCGACCTTACCGATGAGGGCCGCACGCTTCGCCTCACTCAAATCGACTGGCGGGGCGGCTCGCCGTTGTTCCGCGGCGCACTGGGCGGCCGCGCCTTTACGGCCGCGGTTGCTCCGGCCGCCGAAGGCTTCCTGATCGGCCACCGGGCCGTGAAGATGCGCGTGCTGGTGCTGACGCCGTTCTCAGCCAATCTGCATCAGCGGCTGCCGGTCAAGGCCCCGCCCGACACCTCGCGGCTCGTCGCCTCCCCGATGCCGGGTCTGGTGGTCTCGATGGAGGTCGGCGAGGGCGACGAGGTCAAGGCCGGCCAGGTTCTCTGCGTGATCGAGGCGATGAAGATGCAGAACATCATTCGCGCCGAGCGCGACGGCGTCATTGCCCGAATTGGCGCACAGACCGGCGACAGCGTCGCCGCCGACGACATTCTGGTGGAACTGAGTTGACCGCGATTCTGGGTCGCCCAATTCGATGCCGGTCCAGGGACGAACCGCAGGCCTTTCCCCGGGCCTGACCTTGGACTATGCCGCCCTCACACAGCATTGAGGACTTCATGAAAATCGAATTTGTCGCCGCCGACGCGACCGCCGGCAAGACCGCCGCGGTCGCCGTGCTGGCGTTCGAAAAAGGCAAGCTGACTGGCGCGGCCGCCGATGCCGACAAGGCGACGGGTGGGGCGCTGGCGCGCGCGATCGCCGGCGGACGCTTCACCGGCGCCCCCGGCCAGAGTCTTGATATCATCGCTCCCAACGGCGTCGACGCCGCTCGCGTGCTGATCGTCGGGGCCGGGGCGGTCGACAAGCTTTCCGAGCGTGCGCTGGAAACCGCCGGGGCCCAGGCCTATCAGGCGGTCAAGCTCAGCGGCGCCGACAAGCTGGTGCTGCGCCTGCCAGGCGTGACCCCCGCCTTGGCCGTCCACGCCGGTTTCGGCGCCGCCCTGGCGGCCTATCGCTTCGACCGGTACCGCACGCGCGAAAAAGCCGACAAGAAACCGTCCGTCGCCAGGCTGCAGATCGCCGTCGACGATCCCAAGGCCGCGGCCAAGGCGTTCAAGCCGCTGGCCACCCTGGCGGAGGCGATCATCTACGCCCGCGACCTGGTCAGCGAGCCGGCCAACATCCTCTACCCGGAAGAATACGCCCGGCGCGTGAAGAAGCTCGAGCGCCTTGGCCTCGTCGTCGAGATCCTCGGCGAAAAGGAAATGAAAAAGCTCGGCATGGGGGCGCTGATCGGCGTCGGCCAGGGCAGCGTGCGTGAAAGCCAGTTGGCGGTGATCCAGTGGAAGGGGGCGAAGAACCCCGACGCCCAGCCAATCGCCTTCGTCGGCAAGGGCGTGTGCTTCGACACCGGCGGCATTTCGATCAAGGGCGCCGACGGCATGGAGGAAATGATCACCGACATGGGCGGTTCGGCCGCCGTGGCCGGCCTGATGTACGCCCTGGCCTCGCGCAAGGCCAAGGTCAACGCGGTCGGCATTCTGGGCCTGGTCGAGAACATGCCGGACGGCAACGCCCAGCGTCCGGGGGACGTGGTCACCACCATGTCCGGCCAGACCGTCGAGGTGATCAACACCGACGCCGAAGGCCGCCTGGTTCTGGCCGACGCGGTCTGGTACTGCCAGAACCGGTTCAAGCCTAAGTTCATCGTCGACCTCGCGACCCTTACCGGCGCCATCGTCGTATCGCTCGGCAAGGATCTGGCCGGCCTATTCAGCAACAACGACGTCCTGGCCGATAATCTTCTCGCGGCGTCCAAAGCGACCGGCGAAGCGCTGTGGCGCATGCCGCTGCCGCCTCAGTACGACAAGCACCTCGACAGCGGCGTCGCCGATATGAAGAACATCGGACCCCGCTACGGCGGCTCGATCACCGCGGCCCTGTTCATCCAGCGGTTCGTCAACAACGTGCCCTGGGCGCATCTCGACATCGCCTCGACCGCCTGGAAGCCTGGCTCGACCATTCCGACCATCCCCAGCGGCGCCACCGGCTTTGGCGTCCAGCTGCTCGACCGCCTGGTGACCGACTTCTACGAGGGCTGAGATTACCTGCTCGCATCCTTCGCCCTGATTCATAGCCCTATGGTCGGTCCCGCTTGCTGGCGGGGCGTCCAGCGATCCTTGCGTCTGCGCGGATACGAAGCTCTGGCCATAGATTGGGGACCGCCAGTCGACGGCGAATGGTACGGTGAGGCGGCGGCCCGCATTGCCGCCGGACTTGATTCGCTGCATGGCCCAAGCGTCCTGGTGGTCCACAGCGGAGCCGGCGGGTTGGTCCCCTCGATCGTCGAGGCCGCGCCTGGAATGGTGGCTGAAATCCTTTTCGTCGACGCCATCGTGCCGCACCCGGGGCGAAGCTGGCTGGAGACGGCGCCGGTGGCGTTGGCCCGGAAGCTGTGCGAGCTGGCCGGCGAGGGCCTTCTTCCGCCCTGGAACCAGTGGTTCGCCGTCGATCCGGCCGCAGCGATGATTGCGGATCCAGTCACCCGCGCCGCTTTCGCTGCCGAACTCCCCCGCGTCTCGCTCACGGTCCTGGAGATGCCGGCGCCGCGATCCCGCCAATGGGAGACAATTTCGAGCGCCTACCTGCAACTCAGCCAGGCTTACGACGCCGAGGCCAACGAGGCCGGGCGACGGGGCTGGCGCGCGCAGCGAGAACCGATGCATCATCTGTCGATGATCACCGAGCCGGACAGGGTGGCGGCCATACTCGTGGCGATGGCGCGAGCCGGGCCGCCATGAACGCTGGCGCCTGCGAAGTGTGGTTCTATCAGCTGGAGCGCGCCGGGCTCGAACAGGTGTTGCCCGAACTGCTTGAAAAAACCGTGGCGCGGGGCTGGCGGGCGCAGGTGCGAGCGCCCGGCCGCGAGCGCATTGATCACCTCGACGCATGGCTGTGGGCGTGGCGGGCGGACAGCTTTCTCGCCCATGGCGCCGACGACGAGCCGATGGCCGATCGCCAGCCCGTGCTGCTGACCACCGGAGCCGACAATCTCAACGATGCCCAGGCCCTTTTTCTCCTTGATGGCGCCGAGCCGGGCGATATTTCGCCTTTTGAGCGGTGTATCGTGATCTTCGACGGCCGCGACGAGGCGGCGCTCGCGCAGGCGCGGGGCCGTTGGAAGAGCTTCAAGGCAAGCGGATCGCCAGTCACCTACTGGCGCCAAGCGGAGGGCAGGGGATGGGAGAGGCAGGGGTGAGGGTTCTTGCAGCCTTCGCCGCGCTCCTCTGTCTGGCTTCCTGCGCCGCGCCTCCCGCGACGCCAAGCCGAGCCCCGCCCCGTGCGGCGCCCTCGGCGACACCATCGCCCTTGCCGCCGGAGCCGGCGCCACCGGCGCCGTTGCGGCTTGATGATCAGTGCGGCGCGGTCCCGCTGCAAAGTTTGGTGGGCAAGCCCGAAACCGAGATTCCCATCCCGCTTGAGCCCGGTCACCGCCGCGTCGTCTGCACCACCTGCCCGATGATCGAGGATTACCGTCCGGACCGCCAGACCATCTTCTTCGATGCCGCCACCGGTCTGGTGACCGCCGTCAAATGCGGGTGAGGCTGCTCTAGGCCTTCGCCGCTTCGCACGCTTCGGCGGCTTCGAGCCATTGCGCTTCCGCTCGGGCCAGGTTGACCAGGGTCATGGCGCGCCGCCGTTCGAGTTCGGCGATGCGGTGACCGCCGCCGGCCTCGCGCATGGCTGTGTCGAGGTCCGCGAGTTTGCGGGTCTCGCGGCGTACCGCGGCTTCCTGCTGGACCAGCCGGTTCTGCATTGCCTCTGGAACCACGGCCGGCTTTTCAGCGCCGCCGGCCGCGGCCCGCGCCCGGCCAAGGACGAAGCGGGCGTAGTCGGCCATGTCGCCGTCGAAGGGCTTCACCGCCCCGCCCTCGACCAGCCACAGCCGGTCGGCCACCAGTTCCATCAGCGAGCGATCGTGGGTGATGAGGATCACCGCGCCCTCATAGTCATTCAGGGCTTCGGTGAGGGCGCGGCGGCTGTCGATGTCCAGGTGATTGGTGGGCTCATCGAGTATCAGCAGGTGCGGGCGCTCCATGGCCACCATATTGAGCAGCAGCCGCGCGCGTTCGCCGCCCGAGAGATTGGCCACCGTGGTCTCCGCCTTTTCGACGGTCATGCCGAAATGGGCCAGGCGCGAGCGTCGCGCCGACTCAGTGGCCTCTGGCAGGGCCCGGCGCATGATCGCCAGGGGCGTATCGGCCGGATCGAGCGCCTCGATCTGGTGCTGGTGGAACCAGCCGACCTTCATCCGC
This sequence comes from Caulobacteraceae bacterium, assembly GCA_036511515.1. Taxonomy (GTDB): domain Bacteria; phylum Pseudomonadota; class Alphaproteobacteria; order Caulobacterales; family Caulobacteraceae; genus Acaudatibacter. Next base: position 18,651 of record DATCCB010000060.1, read on the forward strand.
CGATCGCGGTGTACATGGCCGCCGGCGGTTGCCAGATTGCCGGCGATCATCCGGGCGAAGGTGGTCTTGCCAGAGCCGTTGACGCCCAGAAGGCCGATGCGGTCGTCGAGGTCCAGGCGAAGGTTCAGGCCCTTGAGCACCGGCGGGCCGCCGTAGCCGACCGAAACGCCCTCAAGGCGCACTAACGGAGGGGCAAGCGGCCGCGTCGGCGAGGGCAAGAGAAAAGGGGCCACGCGTTCCTCGATCGCCGGCGTCGTCGCTTCGAGTTTGGCGATCATCTTCATCCGCGACTGCGCCTGGCGCGCCTTGCTGGCCTTGGCGCGGAAGCGATCGACGAAGGCCTGCATATGGGCGCGCTTGGCCTCGATCTTGGTTCGCGTCGAGGCCTGCAGGCGCAACCGTTCGGCGCGCTGGCGCTCGAACTGGGAAAACCCCCCGGCATAGAAGTCGAGCCGGCCCTCGGTCAGATGCAGGATGGCGTCCACCGAGTGGTCGAGCAGTTCGCGATCGTGACTAATCACCAGCGCGGTGTGCGGGTACTTGCGCAGGCGCGCCTCCAGCCAGAGGGCGCCTTCCAGGTCAAGGAAGTTGGTCGGCTCGTCCAGAAGCAGCAAGTCTGGCTGCGAGAACAGCGCAGCGGCCATGGCCACGCGCATCCGCCAGCCGCCGGAGAACTCGGACATCGGCCGCTTCAGATCGGCGTTGGAGAACCCGAGGCCGCTGAGGATCTCGGCCGCGCGCGCCGGCGCCCGGTCGGCCTCGATGTCCGCGAGCCGGGCATAGATGTCCGCCAAGCGCTCAGCCGGAGCGACTTCCAGTTCCGCGGTCAGCGCCGCCAGTTCGCCGTGCGCGGCCAGGACCGTTTCCAGCAAGGGAACCGGGCTTGCCGGATGCTCCTGGTCAACGGCGCCGATGCGGGCAAGCTTGGGAACCTCGATGTCGCCGCCTCCCGCTGAGAGGTCGCCGAGGATCAGGCGGAAGAGAGTCGTCTTTCCCGCGCCGTTGCGGCCGACGAGGCCGACCTTGGCGCCCTGCGGCAGGGTGACCGTCGCATGGTCGAAAAATCGCCGTCCCCAGGCGTCGAAGGTGAGATCGTGAATGCGAAGCATGGCGGGAGTCTCGATGGAGCGCGGCAGATTGGCCGGGCTCGAGGTTGATTGAAGGTGAGTCGCACCGGTGGCGTGAGGGCGCGCAACAGGCGCCCGGCCGCTGTCGTCAGGTCCGTCTGGTCATCCGGATCTTGGCTTGCGTCACCTGGAGTTCTCTCGAGACAGCCGGCGCCTTGGCTTGTGGCGCACGGCGCCGTTATAAGCCCGCTCCCCCTCACATTCCAAGCTTGGCGAACGTCCCCCCATGACCGAACGCACCTTCTCGATCATCAAACCCGACGCCACGCGGCGCAATCTGACCGGCGCGATCAACGCGGTCATTGAAGGCGCCGGACTGCGTATCGTCGCCCAGCGGCGGGTGCGTCTCAGCCGCGCCGATGCGGAGCGTTTTTACGCCGTGCACGCCCAGCGGCCCTTCTACGGTGAACTGGTGGAGTTCATGACCTCGGGTCCGGTGGTGGTCCAGGTGCTCGAAGGCGATGACGCGGTCGGCCGCTACCGGGAGATCATGGGGGCCACCAACCCCGCGCAGGCCGAGGACGGAACCATCCGCAAACTGTTCGCCGAATCGTTCACCGGCAATTCGGTGCACGGTTCCGACAGCCCAGACAACGCACGCGAAGAGATCGCCCAGTTCTTCACTGACGAAGAGATCGTCGGCTGAGTCCTAGGCTCGAGCCAGTTCGCCGCAGACGAAGGCCGTCTCGCCAGCCTCCAGCAATCGCGTCAGCACGGTCTGGGCTTGGCCCTGACTGACTACCAGCATGAAGCCTATTCCGCAGTTGAAAGTGCGGCGCAGTTCGTTGTCGGCGATGCCGCCGGTTTGTTGCAGCCACTCGAAGACCGGCGGAAGAGGCCATGCGTTCCAATCGATACGCGGCGCCAGCCCCTCGGCGATCGCGCGCGGCGGGTTTTCAATCAGGCCGCCTCCGGTGATGTGCGCCGCGCCTTTGAGCAGGCCGGCCTTGGCCAGCGGCAGCACGCTGGCGACATAGATGCGCGTGGGGGTCATCAGCGCCTCGCCGAGGCTGCGCGCGGCTTCGAACGGCGCCGGGGCCGCCCAGGAGAGCTTGGCGTGTTCAACCACGCGGCGGATCAGGGAGTAGCCGTTGGCGTGGGGCCCCGAAGAGGCGAGGGCGATCAGCACGTCGCCCACCTGTTGGTCGCCAAGCCTTGGCAACACGTCTGACCGGTCGACCGCGCCAAGGCAAAAGCCCGCCAGATCGTATTCGCCGTTCGCATACATCCCCGGCATCTCGGCGGTTTCTCCGCCGACCAGGGCGGCTCCGGCCTCCTGGCAGCCGCGGGCGATGCCGGCGACCACCCTGGCAGCCGCTTCGACATCGAGCCTGCCGGTGGCGAAATAGTCGAGAAACAGCAGTGGCTCGGCGCCCTGCGCCAGCAGATCGTTGACGCACATGGCGACCAGATCGATCCCGACCGTGTCGTGCAGGCCAGTCTCAACCGCGATCTTCAGCTTGGTCCCGGCGCCGTCCGTGGTCGAGACCAGCAGAGCATCTTCATAACCGGCCGCCTTGAGGTCGAAGAGGGCGCCAAAACCGCCCAACGACGCTTCGGCGCCAGGCCGCCGGGTCGCCGCGGCCATCGGCTTGATCCGCTCGACCAGGGCCGCGCCTGCGTCGATATCGACGCCCGACTGGGTGTAGGTAAGACCGTTGGGCCGCTCGTTGATGGTCATCTGTGCATCGGGTCGGGGCCAAGCCTTGAGGTGACCGCGCAATCGAATTCGCCTGCGGCTTTCTTGCTTGCCGACTCGCGCCCGCGCGGCCTTATAGCTAGCCGATGACTCCGATCATCACCACCGCTGAACTCGCGGCCTTCTGCGATCGATTGCGCAATGCGCGGTTCGTCGCAGTCGATACCGAATTCATGCGCGAGACCACCTACTGGCCAAAACTTTGCCTGATCCAGGCGGCGTCGCCGATGGCGCAGGCGATCATCGATCCGCTGGCGCCAGACATCGATCTTGCGCCGTTTCTCGATCTGCTTCGCGATCGCTCGATAGAGAAGGTGTTCCACGCCGCGCGCCAGGACGTCGAGATCTTCAACAACCTGGGAGCGATACCCCACCCGCTGTTCGACACCCAGATAGCCGGCATGGCGGCGGGATTTGGCGAACAGATCGCCTATGACGCCCTGGTTCGCCAGATGCTGCGCGTCGACCTCGACAAATCGAGCCGCTTTACCGATTGGTCCCGCCGGCCGCTCAGCGACGCCCAGCTCACCTATGCCCTTGCCGATGTAACCCATCTTGCCGAACTCTATCCGATGCTGCGCACGCGGCTGGAGAAAGCCTCGCGCCTGGCCTGGGTGACCGAGGAAATGCAGGCGCTTACCGACCCGGCCTTGTACGATGTCGAACCGGAAAACGCCTGGAAGCGGCTGAAACCTCGCCGGCACGGGGCCAAATACCTCACCGTGTTTCGCGCTGTCGCGGCCTGGCGGGAGCGGACAGCCCAACTCCGCGATCAGCCGCGAGGACGCATCCTCAAGGATGACGCCATCGACGAACTGGCCACCCAGGCGCCGCAGGACGCCGACGCGCTTGGCCGGCTCCGTTCGGTCCCAAAGGGATTCGCCGGTTCCAAATTCGGCCCGGACCTGCTGGAGACGATCCGCGCCGCCGTGAAGACCCCCGAGGCCCATGGGCCGCCGGCCGAACGCAGCGAGACCCCGACCTCCCCGTCCGCGGGCGCGGCGGTCGAGCTTCTCAAGGTTCTGTTGAAGGCCCGCGCCGAAGACGCCGGCGTAGCGGCCAAACTGATCGCCACGGTGTCGGATCTCGAGAAGATCGCCAACGACGACCAGGCCCAGACCCAGGCGCTGCATGGCTGGCGCCGCGAGGCCTTCGGCGAGGATGCGCTGAAGCTCAAACGCGGCGAACTGGCCCTGGTTCTGGACGGCGCCCGGGTGAGGGTGGTGCAGGTGCGGCGAGCGCCTAAACCCGCACCTTAGCGCGCTTGGCGGACACCCTGGCGTTCCAGCCGCTAGCCTCGCGCATTTTCAGTCCGCGATCGAGGAGACTGGCCAGAGTGGCCGCCCGCTTGCCCGTCTGCTCCCCCAGGAGCCGCGCGCCCCAGCCTTCGGCCGCTTCCAGGACCACCGCGTTCGATCTGATGTCGAGGCGCGATTGGGCGAGCAGGCTAGCGCTGCCCCCCGAGAGATCGCAGCCCAGCCTGATGGCCGCGCCCAGTGCGCGTGCCCGCTGAAGGCGATCGCCATCCAGCAACCGTCCGACCACCGGGTCTTGCGGAACGGCGGACGTGTGCCGAGCGTAGGCTGCGCTGGCGAGGAACGCGCGTTCGGCGTGGTTCATGCCCGCGATCGGGGCGCGCAGCACCTGGTCGAAGACCAGATCGGCGCGATGATCGGGGTGCAGGCCCACGCCGACGTCGGCCAGGCGACAGGCTGCGGCGACCAGCACGCCGTCGCGCGGCCGAGCTGGGACATCCAGCTTGGCGAAGGCGGGACCCAGCCAGCGCTCCAGGGCCAGGCCCAATCCATTTGCCCCGCCTTGTCGGCCGCCGATGGCCGCGCAGCCTTCGACCAGCGGATCGCGATCCCGCACGCTGCGCCTCATCGCCTGAAACAGCATGCCTTCACGTAGACCAAACGCTGAAATCACCACCTTCTGCAGCTCGAGCCGGTTGACCAGCGTCTCCAGCACCACCGCCGCGTGAGGCAGGACATCGACCCGGCGCCTGGACAAGCCTTCGATCCGCTCCAGCGAGCCCCTCGACTGCTGGCTGATGAACCGCGCAACGTCCAGCGCCCCGCGCCGACTGATCTCATATTGATGAACGATCTTGAGTGGATAATCTGAAAATCTCATGTGAATGAGCGCCAGGTTGCGCCAGGCGCCGCCGACCGCGTTGAGGGTATCGGCGGTAAATTCCGAGGCGATCGGTTCGACATGGCGATTGACGATCTCTCTCACGGCGCCGGCGTCGAAGCTGGCCTTGCCGCTCATCGAGAACGGGCCTAGCGGCAAGCTGACGCCGTGCATGGCTTCGGACCTCGAAAGGCGGACGAGTTCGAGACTGGCGCCCCCAAGGTCGCCGACCAAGCCACGCGAATCCGGCGCCCCCGCGATCACCCCCAGCGCCGCGAATCGGGCTTCTTCCTCGCCGCCGAGAACCCGCAGCTTCAGCCCGGTATGGGTTTCGACCTCGGCGCAGAACGCTAGTCCGTCCTTCGCCTCGCGCACCGCCGCGGTCGCGGCTGTGAAGATCCTGGCCGGCTTGACGGCGTCGAGAATGGCGCGAAAACGCCTGAGGGCGTGCAGAGCCTCGACGACCCCGTCGGGCGAAAGGCGCCCCGTGCGCCCCAGGTCCCGGCCGAGACCCGCAAGCACCTTTTCGTTGAACATCGTCCATACGGCCCGCCCTTCGACCCGGTAGAGCACCAGCCGCACCGAGTTCGAGCCGACATCGACGACGGCCGCATCCCAAGGATCAGGGCTAGTTTCTGAGGCCGACATGCTCGAACGCGCGCGGCAGATCCTTCACCTTGTGCCCTCGACCAGACAGGGAGGGATTGGTCATGAAATACTCGTGGGCGGAAAATGCCCCCTTGCGGTTCCAGCCCGGGCTCCTGCGATACGCCCCTTGCGCGTCGAGGAGCCAGCTCTGGGCTTCGTCATTCATGTTGGCGACCATGATCTGCTGAAGCACCTGCTGGTGCACGGTGGGGTTTTCCACCGGGACCATGACCTCGACCCTGCGGTCCAGATTCCGGGGCATCCAGTCGGCGGAGGTGATGAACACCCGCGCCTCCGTCGACGGGATGGGCTTGCCATTGGCGAAGACGACGATCCGCGCATGCTCGAGAAACCGGCCGACGATGCTCTTGACGCGGATATTGGCCGAAAGGTTGGCGATGCCGGGCCGAAGGCAACATACGCCGCGCACGATCAGGTCGATGGAAACGCCGGCGCAGCTAGCGGCGTAGAGCGCATCGATGATCTGAGGATCGACCAGCGCGTTCATCTTGGCCCAGATCGCCGCGGGCTTGCCGGCCGCAGCATTGGCTGACTCGGCGCTGATCAGGCTGAGCAGGTCGGCCTTCATGGTGATCGGGGAATAGGAAAGCTTTTCCAGACGCTCCGGCTGAGCGTAGCCGGTGATGTAGTTGAATAGTCGGCCAGAATCCCGTCCCAGCGCCGGGTTGCAGGTGAACAGTGACAGATCAGTGTAAATCTTGGCGGTCAGCGGGTGGTAGTTGCCGGTCCCGTAGTGGCAATAGGTACGAAGAATCTCGCCCTCGCGGCGCACCACGAGCGAGAGCTTGGCGTGGGTTTTGTACTCGACGAAGCCGAAAACCACATGCACGCCGGCCCGTTCAAGGTCCCGCGCCCACTTCAGATTGGCTTCCTCATCGAAGCGCGCCTTGATCTCGACCAGGGCCACGACGTTCTTGCCGTTCTCGGCCGCCTCGATCAGGGCCCCGACGATCGGGCTGTCCTTGGAGGTGCGATAGAGGGTCTGCTTTATCGCCAGCACCCCGGGATCGCGCGCCGCCTGCAACAGAAACTGCACCACCACATCGAAGCTTTCGAACGGGTGGTGGACCAGAATATCCTTTTCCCGGATGGCCGCGAAACAATCACCGCCATGGTCGCGGATTCGCTCGGGAAAACGCGGCAGGAATGCGGGAAATTTCAGATCGGGCAGATCGGCGGGGATCAGTTGCTCCATCTGCGCCAAACCCAGTTTGCCGTCGACGCGAACGACATCCTGCGGTTCGGCCCGCAGGCCCCGGACGATGAACTCGCGCAGGTCTTCGGGCATCGAGGCGTGAATCTTGACCCGCACCACCGACCCCAGGCGCCGCCGCTTCAGTCTGGCTTCGAATTCGCGCACCAGATCCTCGGCCTCTTCCTCGATTTCGACGTCTGAATCGCGGATCAGGCGGAACAGGCCCTGACCCTCGACCTTGCAGCCGGGAAACAGCCGGTCGAGAAACAAGAGCAGAAAGCTTTCAAGGGCGATGAACCGTCTTTGGCCCTTGCGCCGGCCGGCGCCTCCCGGCGGCAGTTCCCAGAATCTGGCCACCTGGTTGGGCACCGGAACCAGGGCGTAGAGTTCCTTCTTGTCCGACTGGCGCCGCAGTTTCAGCGCCAGCGAGAACCCGAGGTTGGGAATGAACGGAAAAGGGTGCGCGGGATCGATGGCTAGCGGCGTCAGCACCGGGAAGATACTCGACGAAAAGATCGCCTCGGCAGCCACGCGGTCAGCGGCCGTCACGTCCTTGGCGTCCAGCAGGCGCAGGCCGCTCTCCGCCAGCTCGGCGCGCAGGGCCAGCCAGATGCGTTGCTGTTCGGCCATCAGGTGATTGGCCTCTGCGTTGACCTTGCGCAGCTGCTGGGTCGGGGTGAGGCCGTCCTGGCTAAGTACGCGAACACCCTCGCGGACCTGGCCCTTCAAGCCGGCCACCCGCACCATGTAGAATTCATCCAGATTGTTGGCTGAAATCGACAGAAAACGCAGGCGCTCCAGCAGAGGGTGACGCGGGTTGATCGCCTCTTCGAGGACCAGGCGATTGAAGGCCAGCCACGAAAGCTCGCGGTTGAAGAATCGATCGGGAGACTGGCTCAAGCCAGGATCGTGCGCCGTCGATCCGACGAC